>JALWRU010000216.1 GCA_026994095.1 Nitrospira sp.
GTACAAAAACGCCCGCGACTACCGGCTGGGCAACCGCTACGCCATCGATCTATACGGTATGCGCCAGCTGACTTATTCACTACTGGCCCACCTGCAATTCAACGGCGAGTGGAAGGGACAGGTTCACGGCGAAATGGACGAGTTTTCCAACGGCTTGTCCGGTCGCTTGAACTCCGCCCGTGATGATGGTGCCTTTGGTGGTGCCGGGATGACCCCACTCTGGTCAACCGGTTCTTATGGCGGCACCAAGGCAGCGGTTTCGTTCGGTTTCCAATGGCAGCCGGTGGCGCTGCAGATCATCGACATTACCGCACAGGTGCCGTTCTACCAGAATCTGAACGGCATCCAGTTGCAGGAGGACTACCGGGTAATGGTCACCTGGTATAAGGAGCTACCCACCCGGCGCAGTATCCGCCACCCGCAAGGCCCGAAACCATCGACCACCAGTACGTTGGGATTTTAACGCCATGAGTCACACTGATTACAAGAACGCTCGCCCTTCCCTTGCCTACCGCCTGCTGATTGGAGCGGGTTGCATGGCCCTGCTCAGCGGCTGCGCCGGGGCCCATCTGCCAGATGCCGCATCCAGCGACGGGCAGCTCTATGCAGCCCGTTGCGGCGCCTGCCATTCGCCGGCCCACCCCAAGCGACACAAAGCCGCCTCCTGGCCACGCATGGTGGAACTTATGGAGATGCGCATGGCAGAACGAGGGCATCCACCTCTAACCGACCGGGAGCGCGAGACAATCCTCGGCTACCTGTCGCGAAACGGACGGTGACCGCCATGCGTGGCGGGTGCACACAATCGCGATGGTGGGCCGGGTGGTCAATGCTCTTGATGGGGGGGCTGATGCTGTTCAGCAGCCCTGCACTCGCCAGTGCCGAGTCGCCGGTACCATCCTTGGGCGATTTAATGAAGGCTGCCGGGGTGATCGCACCCCGGCAGCCGCGCCCTGCACCGGCCTTTGAACTGCCAGACCTGAACGGGGGGCGTCATACGCTGGAGGAGGAGCGGGGGCGGCTTGTCATCCTCAATTTTTGGGCCACCTGGTGTGCCCCCTGTGTGAAGGAGTTGCCATCCCTTGAGTCACTGGCATCACACTACCGCGACAAGGGGCTATCGGTGGTGACCATCAATGTGGACCGCAGTTCCAACAAACGGGTGGGTAAATTTGTAGAGAAACACCAGCTCACGCTGCCGGTACGGGTCGACCGCAAGGGTACAGTGCGTGGCCGCTACGAAGTGCCGGTACTACCGGTCACTTACCTGATCGATCGACAGGGGGTATTTATCGGCAAGGTCATCGGTGACCGGGAGTGGAACGGAGCCGCGATGCACGCACTGGTCAATCGGCTGCTGACCCAGCCACCTCAAAGGCCCTAGGGAGCGGCTACGGTTTTGCTCTGCGCCAGCGCCGCGTTGACCTGATCCAGCCGTAGCTGGGTAGAAGTCACCTCCGTGTCAGCACCCAGCTTGGTGTAGGTCGTCACCGCCTTTTTG
>JALWRU010000217.1 GCA_026994095.1 Nitrospira sp.
GGGGCTGGTAAAAACCAGTTCCACCCCCGGCAAGACCCAGCTCATCAACTTCTTCGAGATTCAGGTGGCCCAGCGCCCCTATCATCTGGTCGATCTGCCCGGCTACGGCTACGCCAAGGTGCCGGAGACCGAACGCCGCCGCTGGCAGGAGCGCATCGAGACCTATCTGACCGAGCGCGACACCCTCAGACTGGTGGTGGTGCTGGTTGACATCCGCCACCCGCCGTCTGAAAAAGACCACCAGATGGTGCAGTGGCTCGACCATGTGGGCCGTGACCTGCTGGTGGTGGCCACCAAGTCCGACAAACTCTCCCGCAGCAAGGTGCAGCAATCCTGCGCCAGGATCAGGAAGGTTATGGGACGCCCGGTAATGGCGGTGTCGTCCCCCAAAAAAGAGGGCATCCCGCCCCTGTGGAAGACGGTATTGGAAGCGTTGACCGCCCCTTGATGACCCTCGACCGATACCTGATCCGTGAGGTGGCAGGGCCGTTCTTGCTGGGCCTGTCCGGGTTGACCTGCATCTTTCTGGTCAATCAGCTCATGCGCCTGTCCGACCTGTTTGTGGGGCGCGGGGTGGGGCTGGGCACGCTGGCACAGGTATTGGGGGTGTTGCTGCCGCCGTTTTTACTGATTACCCTGCCCGCCGCCGTATTGTTATCAGGTCTGGTGGCCTTTTCGCGGTTGTCAGCAGACAGTGAATTTATCGCCATGCGCGCCTCCGGGCTGTCGTTTTTGCGACTCATGCGCCCGGTGATGGTGTTTGCCGCGTTGATCGCCATCGTCGCGCTGGCGCTGGGGTTGTGGGCGCAGCCCTGGGGCAAGGGCAAACTCAAACACCTGGCCATGGAGGCCATTCGTGACCATGCCGGGTTGGCCATCACTCCGGGCACCTTTACCGACCTGTTCGGCAATGTGGTGGTGTTTGCCGAGGAGGCCAGCGGCGACGGTCGCTTGCAGAATATCTTCATCTCTGACGAGCGTGACCCGGACAACACCCTGCTGGTCACCGCCCGCGACGGAGCGCTGGTGCAGGCACCGGACCGCAACCAAATTGGTCTGCACCTGACCGGCGGTGAGATCTACCGACAGAGCAACTCGGTGCAGCGGGTACAGTTTGACAGCTACGACGTAAAGCTGACCATCGCCGCCAGCAGCAAAAAGGTGTTGAGCTGGCCCGAGCTGCAAGCCGAAATTGCCCGCAGAAAAGCCGCCGGAGAGCCGCAAGGACGGCTATTGCAACTGGCCCTGGACCACACCAGAAATGTGACCTTCGGGGTGGCCTGTTTTCTGTTGGGGGTTTTAGGTCCGGCGCTGGGCATCCACAGCATCCGTTCGGGCCGCATGGGCGGGTTCCTGCAAGGGGTGGGGGTCATGCTGGCCTACTACATGCTCATCAATATCGCCCAGACGCTGGTAATGAACGAGCGGGTGCCGATCATGGTGGGGGCGTGGCTGCCCAATACGGTGGTGGCCATAGCGACCCTGTACGCGCTCATTCAGGCCCATCGGGAGCGCCCCCTGCTGCCGTCAATACCGGGATTGAGGCGGCGCCAATGACGCTGCTGTCGCGCTATCTGGTGGCCGAGCAGTTGCGGGTATTGATGCTCACCCTGACCGCCCTGTCCGGGGTGCACCTGGCGGTATCGATTTTAGACAAGTTGCGCACCTTCATGGCCCACGATGCCAGCGCGGGGGTGTTCTTGCAGTTCTTTGGCCTGCAACTGCCCAAGGTGGTGGCCGAGATCGTGCCGTTTTCACTGTTGATCGCCACGGTCGTGGGGCTGGGCATGCTCTCCACCCGCTCCGAGATCACCGCCATGCAGGCCTCCGGGGTCAGCCTGTTACGGTTGATCTTGCCACTCTTGATGGTCGGCCTGCTGGTGAGCGGATTCTTTAGCTGGGCCGCCTCCGGCCTGATCCCCCGCGCCAACGCCTTGAGCGCACGGGTGATGACCCAGGTCACCCACCCGGACAGCAGCGATTTTAACCGCGCCGTCATGACCCGCGACCGCATCTGGTTTCGGACCCGCGACCACACCATCGTCGGGGTGCGTACTGCCGATTTGAGCGCCGGGGTCATGTCGGGCGTACGCATTCTGCAAACCGACGGTGCGGGTCGGGTGGTCCGCCTGACCACCGCTCGCCGTATGGAGTTTATCGACAACGGCTGGGTGATGATCGACGGGCAGATGTTGGCAGAAGAAGCCGGTAGCGGGCAGTTGCAGATGCAGGCATTTGACCGCGAGGTTGCCCCCATCACCCGCGCACCGGACACCCTGCAAGAGGTGGATGCACCGCGCCAACAGATGACCTCCAGCCGTCTGCGGGCCTACATCGATCGACTGCGCTCGGATGGCTATCAGGCCACCCCTTATCAGGTGGAGTTGGCCCAGCGGATGGCCATGCCGTTTGCCAGCCTGATGATGGTACTGGTGGCCATTCCCTACGGCTTGACCCGCCCGCGCAGTCACTCCCTGGCACGAGGCATCGGCATCAGTCTGGCCATTGGCGTCAGCTTCTGGCTGTTGAGTTCCCTGTCGCTGGCGCTGGGACGGGCCGAAGTGCTGGATCCATTGTTGGCCGCCTGGCTGCCGCTGGGGATTTTTGCCGCCTACGGCACCCATCGTATACTGGGAATCCAGCAGTAACCGATGCCCCACAACAACGCCCCCCATTTCACCCGGATAAGCCGAACGGTGTGGCTCCCCACCGCTGTCGGAGTAGTGCTGTCTGTCGTGCTGATGCTGGTGCTGCCGTTGACCGCCACCGCCCAGACCCACAGCAACGGCAAGCGCTCGCTGGTGGTGGCCCTGGCTCCGGACGAAGGCCCTGCACCACTGGGCCAGCAGGTGGCCAAGGCGCTGGCAATGGCCCTGTCCGAAGGCTCCTTTCAGGCCGTGGTGCAGTTACGCATGCTGCCACGACCCATCGCGCCCGGCGATCTGTCCAGAAATCAGGTGGCCAAACAGTTGCAACAGGCGGTTGGCCATGCGGATCTGTTGGTGTGGAGCACCACTGATCGGGACGGAACCCGTTTCTATCTATTGCATACCGACGGTCTGGAAGCAGAGGTACAGGCCAGACAGGCCGCCGGTTTGCGCCCGATTGTGCCGATGATCCACCGGCTGCCGGATGCCACCGATGCCCGCCAGTTGGCCGAAGCGGTACGGGCCAGCCTGTACATCCACAGCGGCCAGTACCAGCTGGCGCAACGCAGTCTGTCACAATTGCTCAGCAACCCCCTGTCCCACCCGGTGCGGTACCCGCTGCTGTTTCAAACCGCACTGACCAATCTGGAACTGGGGCGCAGCCGCCGGGACGGAAAGCTCATTGACCGGGCGCTGCAACACTTTGAGATGCTGCTACCGGTGGTACAGCGCAGCGGTAACCCGGAGCTGATCGGGGCGACCTACGTGAACCTGGGTATCGCCTATTTAAGCCACCCCGGGCGCAACGATGCCGAGTTGTTCAGTCAGGCCAGCGCCGCCTTTGAAGAGGCGCTCAACTACTACCCTGCACATCGCAGCCCGGTGGTGCGCGCACGGGTGATGCACCTGCTGGGCACTGCCGAACAGCGGCATCCGGCCGGTCAGGACGGCCACCATCTACAACGCGCAATCATGGCCTACAAAGAGGCCCTCAAAACCTGGCATGCGGAACGCTTTCCCGGGGCCTATCGCTCGGCACTGCACAACGTGGCCCTCTGTTTTCAACGACTTCGTGTGGGAGATCGGCAGCGCAATCTGGCCACCGCCATCCGCATCTACCGGCACCTGCTGAGGCTGCCGTCTGTGCGCGACTTTCCGGTCCGTCAGGCGGCCTTGCTGGGCAATCTGGGGCAGGCCTATCATGCCTTGCCACCGGATCAGGAAGAGCGTGGCCTGCACGCGGCCATCACCGCCTATCAACTGGCCTTGAATCTGTGGGACCAGGTCCGGGACCCACGCGGCTATGGCCGACTCCAGCAGTTGGCCGGACAAGCGTACCAGCAGTTGCTCACCGGGGATCGAAGCAGCAATCTGAGGCACGCCCTGTCCCACTACAACCGGGCGCTGTCCATCGCCGCCCGTACCGCTCACCCCACCGATTTTGCCCGTATCCAGATCCAGCGGGCGGGCATTCTTGCGGCCCAGACCGGCCCCGGTCGAAGGCAGCGGCTGCTGGCCTCTCAAACCGCCTTTCGGGAGGCACTGGCCATCATTTCGCCGGAAGAGCTTCCCTATTTATATGAAAAAGTGGTAAAAAATCTGATGTGGGTTGAGGCACAGCTACAGCTGTCAACATCGCCCACTCCATCCAGGGAGGGTGCCCATGCCGATTGATTCCACACTACTCACACTGCTGGCCTGCCCCCAATGCAAAGGCCCGGTTGGTCATGAGCCGGGAGCAGAAGCCCGCGACGAAGCACTGCACTGCTCAGCCTGTGCGCTGGCGTTTCCGATAGAAGAGGGCGTGCCGGTAATGGTGCTGGACGCAGCCCGGTCGGTCCCTGCGGGGGAGACGGCGTAACCCGCTGCGCTGCCCATCAGGGCAACAGCCCAAGGGCACCACGCCAAAGGGGGAATATATGGCTACGGTAGGGGTATTGACCGGAGGCGGCGACTGTCCGGGACTGAACGCGGTCATCCGCGCCATCGTCAAGGCGGCAGAACAGCGCTATGGCTGGTCGGTCAAGGGGATCGTCGACAGCTTTGAAGGGCTGATTCGGGGTAGCGAACTGCGCGACATGTCGTCCCGCACCATCCGTGGCATTCTGCCCTTGGGTGGTACCGTGCTGCACAGCTCCAACAAGGGCAACCCGTTTACCTATCAGGTCACCAAAAACGGCAAAACCACCATTGAAGACGTCAGCGATCAGGTGCTGGCCAATGTGGAAAAACTGGGCCTTGATGCGCTCATCGCCATCGGCGGTGACGGCACCAACCGCATCGCCCATCGGCTGTACAAAAAGGGGCTGGCGGTGGTGGGGGTGCCCAAAACCATCGACAATGATTTGTGCGCCACCGATGTGACCTTCGGTTTTAACTCCGCCGTGACCACCGCCATGGAGTGCCTCGACAAGCTGCACCCCACTGCCGCCAGCCACCACCGGGTGATGGTGGTTGAGGTGATGGGGCGCTACACCGGCTGGATTGCGCTGGAGTCCGGGCTGGCCGGTGGTGCCGACGTGATCCTGATTCCAGAGATCCCCTACGATATCGACACGGTCACCCACAAGCTGATGGAGCGCGCCAAACTGGGGGCAGGGTTCTCGATCGTGGTGGTGGCCGAAGGGGCCAGACCGACTGGGGGTGACGTGGAAGTGGTCGCTGAAGGTGGTCCTGGCAAAGGGCTTGAGCGGCTTGGGGGCGCGGGTCAACGGCTGGCCGAGTGCATCATTGAGCGCACCGATCTGAACGTACGAGTGACCGTGCTGGGTCATATCCAACGGGGCGGTTCTCCGTCCGCTTACGACCGCAACCTGGCCACCCGCTTCGGGGCCAAAGCCATGGGGCTGGTCAACAAGGGGCGCTTTGGCGAGATGGTCTGCCTGAGCGGGCAGGAGGTGACATCGGTCCCCATCGCCGAGGCCATCGCCGACTATAAATGGGTGCCGCTGGATTCTGGCCCGGTACTGACCGCCGAGGCCATCGGCATCAATCTGGGTCGTTAAAGTGCTGCCGCATTTTTTCCGACAGGAGCCGAGACAACCGTCGTGTACCCGCTGGGGCGCACTATTGCAGGAGATCCACATGCGCGCGTTTTCCCCCTTCCGTTTTTTGCTGCTGGCCGCTCTGGTACTGATTCCGGTAATTCCGGCGCAGGCAGGCAACAACGATATCGTCCTCAACCCGGCGCTGGTGCAGAACCAGTTTGATGCCTTTGTGGAAGAGGTCGGTACGGCGCTGGCCTACAATCCGGTTGGACCGGCAGAACCGCTGGGGCTGCTCGGTTTTGATCTGGGCGTGTCGGTGACCGCTACGGATGTGGACAGCTCGCTCTGGGATCTGGTAGTAGCCGACGGCTCCGGCCCATCAACGTTGGTGATTCCGCGCATTCAGGCGCGCAAGGGGTTGCCCTTTGGCATCGATGTGGGGTTGAGCTATGTGGCCATCCCCGACAGCAGCATCAGCGTGATCGGCGGCGAGATCAGAAAAGCCCTGCTGGGCGGCAACACCCTCTTTCCGGCAGTGTCGGTATCGGGCCACTACACCACATTGCAGGGTGTCAGCCAACTTGACCTGACCACCTACGGGGTGGATGTGGGGATCAGCAAAGGGGTGCTCATGTTCACCCCCTATGCCGG
>JALWRU010000218.1 GCA_026994095.1 Nitrospira sp.
AGCCCACTTTTACACCCAAACCCCTCAACGCGTTGTTTGGACCCCCATCGAAACGACCCGCTCCCCGGCAGGTGTGGCGTGGTCGACCGGGAGAGCGCAAACCCATGTGGGCAATACTGGGGGAGGCTCCGCCTGCCGGATGGAAACCGCCGACAGCGCGTGTGGAATTGTTTGCGCAAAAGGGCAGTGGTGCCGAGCCGTCGAAGCCGGTATCTTCGCAGGAAGGGGGCGTGACCTCGCCCCCGCCATCGTATGCCGGTGAGGTGCGGAATCCGGCGGGTTATGAGGTGCCGCAGATGACGATGGATAAACTACAGATGTTTAGTCAGCAGATTGGCAAGCCGGTGGAAATTACCGGAGGCAATCGGCCTGAAAGTTCCGAGCTGGGGGCAAGGAATAACAGCCAGCATGTGCAAAAAACTGCGGCAGATTTTTTCGTGCCGGGGCAAACCCATCTTGAAACGGCTAATCAAGCGTTGGAATCCAAATTGTTTCATGGAGTGGGTTGGTATGAAGAGGGGTATCGTGGACCCAACGGAGAAGGACCGCATGTACATGTGGATATGCGGAAACGGGATAAACTGGCACCGGTAGCCCAGTGGGGGTACCCCGCGACAGGCAAGCTGGGCCGCATTCCGCCACTCAAATAGCAGGTGATTTATGGGTAATCAACGAGGAGGTTAATGATGCACCAAACAGGGTTCCGACTGGTAATGATTGGGCTGGTGGTATCGCTGGTTGGACTCGCATTTCCGCAGCTCGGGTCTGCCGGGGAGACCTATGGCATTACACCTTGGCCCCGTTCGCCGGACGCATGTATTACACCACCGCACAGCGGACGACTGGTACACCGGCACGGGTTCGACTATGGCCCGGATGCGCTTTGTAACGAGGATCGTTCGGGCGCGGCGCAGGCGGCCAAACAGGTGGTGCAGCAGTATTGGAATATGCCGTACTCCGGGCGGTACCCGCTTTTTTCTGCTCATTATAAGGGGCTGCTTAAATCGGTATACAAGATCAATAATAAGGCCGAATATTCCCGTAATATCGATCCGGAGAGGTCTTTTGATAAGCAGGTTTATGAGCGCATTGAAGTGGCGGGAGACCGGGTGAATATCACCGTTCTTACCAGTTGGTTTCAGGAGGGGTATATGGGGGTAAAAAGTGTATTTTTTCACCTGATAAAAGAGGGCGGTGTGTGGAAAATTAACGAAGTGATGGAGTGATGGAGTGATGGAGTGATGGAGTGATGGCATCCATCGGTTTAAGCCGGTGTTTAGCGGTACGATGACGGGTCGTTGTTATTGGAACTGGATCGTATGCCTCCCGCTGATGGCGACCATTGCATGGGCTGACCCGTTGCCGGAGGAACGCCTGTTCAGCCCCTCTGCACCTGCCTATGGGGTGGCGGTGCCGCTGATCGGCGACTATCAGCGGCTGGTGCTGTCCCCGGATGCCATCCCCACACTGGCCAGTTACGAGCGGTTTGTCGGTAGTGGTGCCGAGTTGGAAGTATCGATGGAACTTCAGGCCTGCCGACTAGCGGGGATTCTTTCGCCGGATCGCTCACTATCTGACCCCATCACTGCCGCCGCCTATGACCGCTGCGTCCGGGCGGTTCGCCCGCCGTCCGGAGGGTACGACCCGACGGCCCGTTCCTGGTACCTGACATGGGTCAGGTCCCGTATCCCCCACTCCCGCAACCGGGCCAAGGTGCGGGAGGTGGTCGAGGTACATCTTCGTTCAGGCGCACCGTCGTATCTCCGTATCAGGGTCATGATCGGGGGCACGCCGGTGCGGTTTTAGCATTCGTTGTCACAGGATGATGCCAGCGTCTTTGGTGCGCTGCGAATCGGTTTTGAAAGCGGCCATGATAACGATGGCACACTTCGTACCGAGTGGGTCGCACAGCATTGGCGTGAGATGGTTGTTGCGCAGCAGACTAGATGCGGCTATCCGCCGTATTCCAGTGGGACTTCCTCCTGCGCATTGCCCACCACAGAGACCGTCACCTTGCATGGCAACGATCTGACTCGGCATGTGGTTACCGACATCTGTCATGCGTCGCAATCGGACGATTTATGCGCGGCGTTAACGGTGGTAAAAGAGTACTGGAAAAAATCTTACAAAGACCGTTATGTATTGTTTTCATCCGGTGAAAAAAAGACCCTTAAAAGGGCGTATAAAATTGAAGACGCTAATGATTATGCCAAACAGTTTGATCCGGAGCGGGGCTATTATCAGCAGGTGTATGAACGGGTGGAGCATGGAGGCAAGTGGGTCACTGTGACCGTGTTGGCATTCTGGACCCAGGATGGATATACCGGCGTGGAGAGCTTTTTCTTTCACCTGCTGCGTGAGGATGGCGTGTGGAAGATTGGCTCTATCATGAACTAGGGCCTGCCGTGATTTTGGGAACGGCGAGCGGTATTTGAGGTGCCAATAAAAGCAGATGAATAGACCGCTATTATTTTTATTGGTACTACTGTTTTTGATGGGGTTTCAGTCAACCTCCTCCATCGCATCAGAACCCCCCGAAAAAGAAGGGCCTCCTGATTATCAGGAAGAGTTGGAAGCCTATCTCAGGGACGTAAAACTATTTGTGCTTCCGGCAGATGATCCCCGGCGGGCCGGGTTGCAGGAGGCGGTGCGGGTGTGGATGGCCGCGATTGCAGCAAAGGACGTGGAGGGCATTCTGGCGTTTGTTTCGTCGGAGAGCCGTATCTATCTGCGGAAGCGCTTTCGTGACCCGAATTACTCCATCCGCCGGACGTTACTGTACGAGGGCTACCCGACTTATCAATTGGCCCGATCTAAATATTCGGGGGTGATGTTTATCCGCACCGGAACGCCATTTAATCCGGGGCTGGGGATCGATGTATGCTTTTACGACCGGGCGCAACATGATCCTCAGACAGACGAACAACGGGTTGCGCTATACCGGGTTGCAGATGCCTCCGTCTGTTATGCCTTTTTTGACAATGACGGGCGCTGGTACTTTAGCTACAGCGCATTGGAAGAGGGTGGCCCGGAGTCTTATGACCCGCCTGTCGACGACAAATAGGCGAGTCGTAAGCGGGCGTTTTGCAGATGCTCATGTAAGGAGAAGGGTGGTGCTGCAAACCGGGTTTCAACTGTTGATTGCCCTGGTGGTATCGCTGAATGGGTCGCACAGCATTAGCGAGAGATGACCATCCGCTAGCTCGGTTTACCCCAATCTTTGGTGTCAGCCGCCTTCGTCGATATACTGACCCGGTTATTACTTACCCGGACCCGGAGGTTCTCTTGACTGATACCGCACCCCTCACCACCCGCGCCCCGCGCCTGCTGGCCTTTGCCACCCTGGCCGTGCTGACCCTGCTGCTGACCACAGTCCTGTCGGCCCATGCCAAAATCAAGGGTGAAGAGATCATCTATAAAGTAGATGGGCAGGAATTCTTGGGTTACATGGCCTGGGACACCAAGGCCAAAAAAAAACGCCCCGGTGTGCTGGTGGTGCATGAGTGGTGGGGCCACAACGACTACTCCCGCGAGCGCGCCCGCAAGCTGGCCAAGCTCGGTTACACCGCCTTTGCGCTGGATATGTACGGCAAGGGCAAACTGGCAGAACACCCCAAGGATGCCACCGCCTTTATGAATGAACTGCTGGGCGACCTGCCCGCTGCCGAGAAACGGTTTGCGGCGGCCTATCAATTGCTGGCCAATCATCACACGGTCAAGGGCACCAAAATCGCCGCCATTGGCTACTGCTTGGGCGGTGGAACGGTGTTGTATATGGCCCGGCGTGGGGTGGTGCCCCTGTCCGGGGTGGTCAGTTTTCACGGCGCGCTGGCGGTGGCCAATCAGGTGGAGGGGGCCTCCACCGGCATCCCCATGCAGGTCTATACCGGGCAGGCCGATCCGTTTGTCTCGCCAGAAGAGGTCGGCAAGTTTGTCACCGCCATGAACAGCGCCGGGCAGCCGTTCACGTTGAAGGCTTATCCGGGGGTGAAACACAGCTTTACCGTGGCCGATGCCGCTGAGAAAGCGGCCAAATTCGAGATGCCGCTGGCCTACGACAAGGCCGCCGACAAGGACTCCTGGGCCGGTATGCAGCGCTTCTTTGACGAACTGTTCTGACCGGCGGCGATTCATCTGCCCGTTGGTCTGCCGGTGGCCGCTCCGGCACATCCGGTACCATTACTAAAGCACACGCGCCCGACTGTTCACCCCTCCCCCGTTTGAAAGGACGAAGCGTTGACCCCTGTCGCTGTATTCGCCTTCAACCGCCCGGATCATCTGCGCGCTACGCTGGATTCGCTGGCCGCCTGCGATCGGCTGGACGAATGTCAGGTCCACATTTTCTGCGATGGCCCACGGGGTGCCGCCGACGAGGCTGCGGTAATTCAGGTGCGGCAGGTGGTCACCGAATGGGCCGAGGCCCACGACGCTACGGTGGTGATGCAGGAGCACAATCTGGGGCTGGCTGGCTCCATCGTCGGCGGTGTCACCGAGTTGTGTGAGCGGTTCGGGCGGGTGGTGGTGATTGAGGACGACCTGCTGGTAAGCCCCGACTTTTTACACTTTATGCTGACCGGGCTGGACTGCTACGCCGATGTGGATCGGGTAAAACAGGTGACCGGGTTTATGTTCCCGATCGCGGCAGCAGATACCGATACGGCGGACGGTCATTTGATCCCCCTTTCCAGCACCTGGGGCTGGGCCACCTGGCAGCGGGCATGGCAGCACTTCGACGGGGTGCCGGACCCGGCGGCGCTGGTGACATTAGAGGATGATGCCACCCGCGCCCGCTTCGACCCCTACGGCGACGACCGCTTCACCACCATGTTGCGGGGTCGCATCAACGGCGACAACGACTCATGGGGGGTCTTGTGGTACTGGCGGGTGTTCCAGCAAGACGGGCTGGTATTGTGGCCCACCCGCTCGCTGGTATGGATGGCCGGGTTTGACGGCTCTGGCACCCATTGCGACGACGTGCCGCCCTTCGAACAGGATCTGCGGCAGGAATTTACACAGCCACGGCTGGCGTCTACACTGCGGCTGCCGGACGCTATCGAGGTGGATCGCGCTGTATTCGAGCAGATCAAAACCGTTTTAAGGCCCTCAAAACCGGCCAGCTGGGGTGGCTTACGCAAGAAGATTTCCGGCCTGTTCCGCCCCGGCCCGGCCCGATAAGGGATCTCTGACCATGTGGACCTTCATAAATCGCGCACCATTCCGGAGCCCGCGTTGAGTCTGCTGCGTCGTGCGGTCACCCGCCTGCTGGGGGGGGGCATCGATGTACGCGCCCTGCTGGCGCGACAGGCAGATGCGGAGTTTCGCCGTCACTGCACGGTGGCCGACAAGGTGCAATTTACCGCCTCGGCCCGCTGCCTGAACCACTCCGGCGACCGGGACCGCATCCACATCGGGAGAGGGGTGGTGATGGACGGCATCCTGGCCTGTCATCGGCACGGTCATCTGGTCATTGGTGACTACAGCTTTGTGGGCCGTTCGCGCATCTACTGTGTGGATCGGGTGCAGATCGGCAGGGGAGTCTTGATCTCCGACAACGTGGCGATACTGGACAGCAACATGCACGCCGACAGCGCCGTACAACGCTTTGAGAGCGCCGTGGCGTGGGTGGAGGACGGGCGCTTTCCCGACGTGTATACCGGCATCGACTACGCCCCGGTGGTGATTGGCGACTTCGCCTGGATCGGCTTTGGGGCTTGCATTTTGAAGGGGGTGACCATCGGCACCGGCGCGGTGGTGGGCGCGGGCGCAGTGGTGACCGCCGATGTGGACGACTGGGCGGTGGTGGCGGGCAACCCGGCCCGGGTGATCGGCGAGATGCCGGTGCATGTACCGGATGTGTCGGATCTGAGTGACCATCCCGGCGTCCATTCGCCGCCTGATTTCTTGGAATAACAGGGGCTTGCCACCGACTTTGAACAGTACATAACGGTCTGCTGCGAGGCGCTGTTTTTGTCCGTTTTTTAGCGGCTTTCCCGGTGCCGGGCTGTGGTAGAATGCGGCTCCCGTTTTTGATCGATCTCAAACCTGCTGTGTAGAGGGATACTGTTGTGACCATTGGTGTCATTGTCTTTCCCGGCTCCAACTGCGACCACGATGTGTACCACGTGATCAAACACGTATGCGGACACGATGCGCGTTTTATCTGGCACAAGGAGTCGGACCTGTCCGGCCTGTCCGGGTTGGTGCTGCCGGGTGGTTTTTCCTACGGCGACTATCTGCGCCCCGGTGCCATTGCACGGGTCTCGCCAATCCTGTCGCAGGTGAACG
>JALWRU010000219.1 GCA_026994095.1 Nitrospira sp.
ACGCCCTCTGTGCCTGTTTAGCCAGTCGCAGGGCCTCTTCGGGCCGGTCCTTGCGCAGTGCCGCCAGCCCCTTGTCCAGATCGTCATAGGCAGCTTGATGGTGGGTGAGGGAGGTGATTTTGAGTCGGTAGATGGCTCGACCCATCTGCCCTCGGGGGATCTCGGCCAGCAGTCGGGCGGCGGTCTCCCGGTTGCGTTGTACTCGCTCCTGTGAAGGTGGGTGGGAGGCAAACAGGCCGTCCAGCCAGCCAGAACCACGCCCTTGAGAGAGCCGCACAAAGGTTTGTTGCAGGTCGACCGCTGCCGACGGGTCGTACCCGGCTTTGGCCATATATTCCATGCCGTACAGGTCGGCTTCCAACTCGTGACTGCGACCGTAGCGGCGGCTGATGAGCTGGCTGCCCATGCGTGCGGAGCCGACAATCATGTCGCCATTTTTGTTGCCCCCCATACTGATAGATGCGGCCATCACCCCGGCTTGCAGCAGCATGCCCCGCTCCATGCTGCGTGCGCCGTGGCGGGCGGCAGCATGGACAATCTCGTGGCCCAGCACCGCTGCCAGTTCGGCTTCACTGCCCAGTTCGGCCAACAACCCGCGATTGACGGCAATCTTGCCACCGGGCAGCGCCCATGCGTTGGGCACTGAGTTGTTCAAGACCACAAATTCGTAGGGCAGATCGGGTCGGTCACTCACCTGTGCCAGGCGCTGTCCAACCGACGATACATAGGCGGTCAGGGCCGGGTCTACCGTGAGATCTCCCCCTTGAGACTGGCGGGTAAAGGCGTAATTTTTGGTACCGATGGCGATCTCCTGCGCTTGACTGATCAGATGCAGTTCGCGCTTGCCAGTGACCGGGTTGACCGCACAGGAAGACATGCTGATCAGTAGCAGCAACAGCAGGGGAAGATGACGAATATGGCGCATAAGGAGGGCTCCTGGTTCGGCCTAGGGCGACTCGATGGGGGGGAGTGAAATGGTAAAGGTACTGCCTTTTCCCGGCGCAGAGCGGACTGTGACCGTACCGCCGTGGGACTGGGCGATGTGTTTAACGATGGCCAGCCCCAGACCGGTGCCGCCGTCGCTGCGGACCCGAGACGGATCCACCCGGTAGAACCGCTCGAACAGACGGTCCTGATGATGGTCGGCAATGCCCGTACCGGTATCGGTGACTTGCAAGTGACAGCCGTGCTGGTCCTGGTATGCACTCAGGGTGACGGTTGCCCCTGGCGGGCTGTAGGCGATGGCGTTTTGCAGCAGATTGACCACGGCCTGCTCCAGCAGGGTGGCATCCATGCTCGTCTGTAGCGATTCAGGGCAATCGACCGTCAGTGATATGTGGCGGTCTTCGGCCAGCAGCTCACACTGTTTGACCGCTTGTCGTAACACCTCCACCACCGGCCCTACAAGGGTGTCCAGATGGCCCGTGGCTTGCTGCTCAATATTGGAGAGGCTCAGGGTGTCGCTTACCAGCGCCTCCAGACGGTCGGAGTGACGTTTTAAAATCTCTAAAAAACGGGGTCGCGCCTGCGGTTCGTCCATGGCTCCGGCCAACAGGGTTTCCACCGACCCCTTGATGGCCGTGATGGGGGTCTTTAACTCGTGCGAGACGTTGGCGGCAAACTCAGTACGCATGCGCTCCAACTGACGCATGCGGGTGGTGTCTGCCAGGACCACCAATGCCCCCAGTGGCCGGTTATCGGCATCCCGGAGAGGTGCGCCCTGAACCTGCAGGTGGCGGGTGTGACCTGCCAGATGGACTTGCACCTCTTCCGGTGAATCGTCGGAGGCTGGCGTAGCGGCACGGGCCAGCCGCTGGATTAACCGCAGCAGGTCCGGATGGCGCACCACCTCTTCCAGCGACTGGCCGGGTGTGCCCGCTTGCCCGAACATGGTCATGGCCGCCTGATTGAGCTGAATGATGCGACCGTGCTGATCGACCGCCAGCACTGCGTCGCGCATGGCTGCCAGTACCGCCGTCAATTCGGCATTGCGCTGCTCGGCTCGATGCAAGCGGGTTCGCAGGCGCAGCAGCAGGCGCTCGGCAATCGCCGCCACCTCTTGTACCGGCTCGGCCCCGTCGGTGCGCAGGGAGGTGGCTGGGCCGTCAGCCTCCTGACGGGCGAGAATGCGTTGCAAGCGCCTGAGGGGGTGTACATATCGGTGGTGGGTCCACCACCCGACCGCCACCATCCCGACCAGCCCACCCAACAGCAGTGCAGGCAGGGGAGCGTTCGATTCGGTTGATGAGGCCGCCAATGCCACGGTCGGTTGTAGCAGATACATGGCACCTGCCATCCAGATGGCGCGACCGGTCACCTTACGACTCGCTAAACCGATAGCCGACGCCGCGCACGGTTTCGATACGGCACCCCTCGCCGCCCAGCTTGCGGCGTAATCCAGCCACCTGTACGTCCACACTGCGCTCGGTGACCGCGTGGTATTCGCCCATCACCTGATCGACAATCTGGCGTCGGGAGAAGACCCAGGAAGGGCGGCTGGCCAACAGTTGGACGATGCGGAATTCGGTGGGGGTCAGGTGTACTTCTGCACCCGCTACCTGCACCTGATGGCGGCCCGAATCGATGGTCAGGGTGCCACACTTCAGCAGGGCGGGAATATCGGTAGACGCGCCCTCGGCAGAAGGGTCGGGCGGAGTGGTCTGTCGCCGTAGCAGGGCTGCGACCCGAGCCACCAGTACCGCCGGCACAAACGGCTTGGTGACATAGTCGTCGGCCCCTCGCTCCAGCCCGCGCACCACGTCCTGATCTTCCCCACGGGCGGTCAACATGAGGATGGCGATGGTACGGGTATCCGGCGATTTTTTTAAGGCGCGGCAGACCTCCAGACCGCTGATTCCCGGCAGCATTAAATCCAGCACCACCAGTGCGGGTGGCTGCTTTGCGACC
Organism: Nitrospira sp.; assembly: GCA_026994095.1. Classification (GTDB taxonomy): domain Bacteria; phylum Nitrospirota; class JACRHL01; order JACRHL01; family JACRHL01; genus JALWRU01. The sequence continues at coordinate 2,908 of JALWRU010000219.1, forward strand.
TGGGTGAGGGCCGCTTCGCCAGAGTTGGCCGTATCGACCCGGTGACCCTCCTGCGCCAGGTTGTAGCGCACCAGCTCAAGCAGGTCTTGCTCGTCGTCCACTACTAAAATGTGTGCCATGAATCGCCCTCGTACGCGGCATAAGGTTGCCGGGGGCGATTGTACGCGAGTTGGCGGGGGTGTCCCAAACCGCTGGCGGATGGGAGTCGTCAGGCGGCTGTGGTTGGGGTGGGTCGGTTATCCGGTGAAGGTCATTGTCGAGGTGGCCGATGTGCCCCCCCCGGTCGGCTCGTAGGTCAGGACGATGGTGATGGTTTCTCCGGCCACCGAGCCGTCAAATTTGACCTCACCAATATAGTAGTCGGCCCCTGAAGCCACGGTGACCGCCTGACAAAGTGTGGTAATGGTGGCCACCGACGACTGTTCGCCGGATGGGGCACCACAGTTGTCCTTGTCCCAGATGTCGCTACCGTCTCCGCATACACCGAGGCTGCTTTGCCCCTGGATTCGTTTGAGGACCTCGCCTCCGGTCCAGGTGAGCTGGATCTGGGTGATACTCACGTCGCTGGCGCCGCCGTTATGAAACTGAAAGGCGACCTTTTCGTTGGAACTGCAGTTACTGACGGTGCCGCTTACCAGCGCCAGATCGCCGCTGCCAGCGCTTCCACCTCCGCTACTGGCGACCGGCGTCCAGACCAGTGCAAACAGTACGTCGTCTCCAGCGGGGCCGGTGATTACGCCGGAGCCGTCCGGTCCGTAGCTGTAGACCACTGCCGAAGAGGCATTGTTGTAGGCAAATACGATGGTGTTGCCCCAGGCGTCTTTACTCCAGGCGGTGGGGATGGTGTAGGTGGAGGGCGCCGTCGCGGTGTTGTTGCCATAGATATCCCCGGCAATCAGCTTGAGGGTCTCATAGGTGCTGGCAATACGGTCCTGTACCACCTGATAGTCCATGGCCACGGTCAGGGCGATGTCGTCGGTAGTACCCAGGGTGTGGTCCTTGCCGGGACTGGTCAACACCGCAGTAGACGCTGCCGCTGTATAGGCGTAATCGATGGTGCTGGCCCAGGCATCCTGAGCATAGTCACCGGCGTTGAATTTAGAGGTCAGATAGGGGCCGTTCCAGCCGGTTGCCGACAGACCGTTGCTCTCCAACTGACCCAGATCGGCCACATCGTTGCCGGTATCCGGTGGAAACTGGTTGGTGTCCCGGTGATAGGCCCGGAGCGCATCGGCCAGCGTTTGGAGGTGATCCTGCGATGCGTACTGGCGAGACTGGTCAATGCGGGCACCCAGCAGGGGGGCCATGGTCCCCGCCAGAATGCCGATGATGGCCATTACCACGATGATTTCAATCAGGGTAAACCCTGCGTTACCATCCCGCTTCCAGTACTGCGCACTCATGCAGAACTGCCCAGTGGCTGGCGTACCCGACCGGCGGGGTTGTCTGCCGGCAGCGGAGCCAACGGTTTATGGGTTGTTTCCGGGGCGGCGTCAGAAATGACCGGAGCCAGTTGGCGGGTCAGCGAATTACGCCGCTGGCTGACCTGCACAAACAGCTCCGGGTTGCCTGCGGGAATCTGTTCCAGCGCCCGGTTAAACATTACTAGTGCATCTTCCAGACGGCCATCGGCGGCCATCATCTCGGCCTGATTCAACAACGGTTCGATCCGCTCCGGGTGCTCCCGGCTGGCCAGACGAAAGGCCGCCTCGGCCAGGTCAAGCCGCTGTTGGCCCAGATAGGCGACCCCCAGATTGGTGAGCAACCGGGTCTCGGTGGGGAAGTGGGCAATGGCCTGCTGTAGCACCGTAATCGCCGAATCAAACGAGTGGTTGGCGATCAGTGCCAACGCCAGTTGGTTCAAGCCCCAGGGGTGGGTAGGGGTGGCCGCGCCAAAGGCCATAAACTCATCCATCGCCTGTCGCTCGCGGCCCTGTACAGCGTAGAGGTAGGCCAACTGATAGTGGGCCTCGGTAAGGCTGCTGTCCAGACGGATGGCCTGTTGCATTGCGGCAATGGCAGCGGTCTCGTCACCCTGATTGCGGTGGGCCAAGCCGACCCCCAGCAGATGATGGGCCAGCCCCTTACGGGTGACCGGCGCAAAGCCGCCGTCTTCCAGCGGGCCGTTGGACGACAGCAGGGCAGTGGTAAATCCGCTGGTACGGATGCTGCCGGTCGGCTCGAAATGGGTATGTCCCAAGGTGCCAAACTGAAACGGCTGCGCCAACCGACGCAGGTCGCTCAGGCTGTTTTGTACGGTGGTACGAATCCGCTCATGATCCAGAATTCGCGGAGTGACCAGAATGACCAGTTCAACCCGGTCTACCTGCTGATCGGTGCGCCGGAACAGCGCGCCAATTCCCGGCAGGTCGCCCAAAAATGGTACCTTGGTGACATCTTCGCGGCGGCGGTTCTGGATGAATCCACCCAGCAGGATGCTTTCGCCATCCCGTACCCGAAGCACACTTTCAGTCTCGCGCAGGTTGAGCAGCGGCAGGGTCTGCAGACCGTCCGGAGTGGTCACGCTGCCCGACAGTTCAGTGACACGCGGGTGCACCACTACCGTCATGGTGCCGTCAGAACTGATCTGCGGGGTCACATCCAGTTCAATACCTGCCTGGCGGAATTCCACCGAGTAGCGCTCACGGGTACTGGTGGCATCTTGCTGCCCACCCACCACCTCCAGACTAACCACCGGAATCTGCTCGGTGACATTGATGGTAGCGGTGCGGTTGTTGAGGGTCGAGACCTTGGGTGCCGACAGCATATTGACCTGCCCCTGGGTGTGCAGGGCGTCCAGCAGAAAGGAAAAATCTCCAGCCCTCAAAAACCCCAGCTGAAAGCCTTTCAGGCTGCTGCTGAGGGTTTGCGACAGGGCATTTCCACCGGATGCCCGACCCGACCCGCCACTGGTATTGAGCCCAACGGTGCGTGGAAACAGGCCGTAGTCGATGCCCATCAAAAAGCGGTTGTTCAAGGTAACTTCAATGACCTTGGTCTCAATCATTACCTGTCGGGAGACGATCTCCCGCAGCTTTACCAGGTGGGCTTCTACCTGATCCAGGTGACCGGGGTCGTCGCTGACAACCAGCGTCCCGGTGATTGGGCTGACGGTGAGTTTCCCGTTGGCGGACAACAGCGCGCCGATCTGGCCTTCAATATCGTCCCACACCTCCTGTTGCTGGCTGCCCGCCACATAGTCCAGTTTATAGGTGCGGGAAGATTCACGGCCAATGCGGGCGAAGCGGTCGCCGTAGGTAATGGTCAGACCGTGGGTCTTTAACAGGGCATCCAGCACCAGTTCCGGGGTGGCGTCCTTGAAGTCTGCGGTCACCGTCGACGTCAGTT
>JALWRU010000220.1 GCA_026994095.1 Nitrospira sp.
ATCTGCCGCGCTTCAAGGCCGCCATCCGCGCCCTGTTTCTGGCCTGGGAAGAGGTGCTGGCCGAGCTACTGGAAGAGGCCCACCCCGTCGATGCCGCCTATCTGGCGCGGGAGCGGGTGGCCGCCACTCAAGGGGCGCTCATGCGTATGCGGCTGTTCGGCAACGCCGCCACCTTCAAGCGGGTCAACGCCACCACCCGCGCCCTGCTGGACGAGCCGTCCGGCGACTGATTTACCCCTGTGACCCCCTCTGCTGAAAATATCATTCTGGGCCTGTTCGCCCTGCTGCCGGTGGTCATTGGCCTGCTGGCGATCCGCTTTTTTCGCCGCGCCGATACCGAGCGGGCCACCGTCGGTGCCATGCTGCTGGGTAACGGCCTGATTCTGGCGGGCATGGTGTCGGTTGCCCTGCTGGGGGGCGAACTGTACTACCGTTTTGTGTACGACACCACCGACTCCTTTGGCCTGCGCAAAACCTCCAACGACTGGTTTGTGCGCCACTACCACAGTAACAACGCCGGGGTGCGGGACGACATCGACTACCAGATGACCCCCTCTCTTCGCCCGCGCATCGTATTTGTGGGCGACTCCTTCACCATCGGTCACGGGGTGGAAAACGTGGCCGACCGCTTCGCCAACATCATCCGCGCCCAACGGCCCGATCTGGAGGTCGTGCTGCAAGCCAGAAACGGCTGGGAGACCCCCAACCATACCCGCGCCATCGCCGATCTGGCAGCGGCCCGTTACCCTGTGGATCAGGTCGTATTGGTCTATGTGCTCAACGATATCTCCGACCTGCTGACCGACTGGCGCGAGCGCCTCAAGGTCATCAACGCCGAGGCCCGACCGGGCTGGCTGCTGGCCAACAGCTCGTTTTTGAACACCCTGTACGTCTACACCATCTACCTGCGCTACCCGGAGTTGGGCGACTACTACCGCCACCTGTCCGGGGCCTACAAGGGGGCCATCTGGCAGCAACAGGCCCAGCGTCTGCGCACATTAAAACAGACCACCGCATCCGCCGGGGCGGAGCTGCTGGTGGTGACGTTTCCGTTTTTAAATACATTGGGGCCGGACGACCCGTACAACCCGGCCAAGGCGCAGCTTGCGGCCTTCTGGAAGGCGGAAGGGGTGCCCTATCTGGACCTGTCCGCCAGCTTTGAAGGCATCCCCACCGATGAATTGGTGGTCGGCCCGCGCGACGCCCACCCCAACCCCAAGGCCCACGCCATTGCAGCACAGGCCATCAATACATTTTTATTGGCTCACCCGCCCCGCAAGCGCTAGCTGCCTGCGCTCCCGACAACTCCCCTAACGGAACTCGGCCTTACCGACGCAGTGGTAGCTGAAGCCCGCACGGGTCACCTGCTCCCCCACATAGATGTTGCGCAAGTCAACAAAGACCGGCGCTTGCATGATGCCCTTCAGGCGCGTCAAATCCAGGTTGCGGAAGCGGTTCCACTCGGTGACGATCACCACCCCGTCGGCCCCTTCGCAAGTGTCGTAGGCGTCCTGATGACACGTCACGTTGGTCAGCTCCTTAAGGGCCTCTTCTTCTGCCACCGGGTCGCAGGCGTGGATGGTGGCCCCCTCCGCCTGCAGTGCGGCGATAATCGGCACGCTGGGGGCGTCACGCATATCGTCGGTATTGGGTTTGAAGGCCAGCCCCAACACGGCGATACGCTTGCCCTTGAGGCTGCCACCCACTGCGGCGCGGATCTTGTCCACCATGCGGGTACGCTGGGTGGCGTTGACATCCATCACCGCCCCTAAAATACGAAAATCGTAATCGGCTTCACGGGCGATGGCGTGCAACGCCGAGACATCTTTAGGGAAGCACGATCCGCCATAACCGGGGCCAGCGTGCAAAAACTTTTTGCCGATACGGCCATCCAGCCCGATGGCGCGGGCCACGGTCTGCACGTCGCCGCCCACCTGCTCGGCCAGATTGGCCACCTCGTTGATAAAGCTGATCTTGGTAGCCAAAAAGGCGTTGGCGGCGTATTTAATCAGCTCCGCCGTCTCCAGATTGGTAATCACAAACGGGGTTTCCAGCAGGTACAGCGGGCGATACAGGTCTTTTAAAATGGCGATGGCCTGATCGGAATCGGCCCCGATCACCACCCGGTCCGGGCGGGTGCAGTCCTCAATGGCCGAACCCTCGCGTAAAAACTCCGGGTTGGAGGCCATGTCAAAACCGATCGGCTCCGGCAGGGCCTCTTCAATCACCCCGCGCAACCACGCGCCGGTACCCACCGGCACGGTGCTTTTGGTGACGATGACCTTATAGCCGTTCATGTGCGAGGCGATATCGCGCACCGCCTGTGCCACGTAGCTCAAATCGGCGGTACCGTCCTCGCGGGAGGGGGTGCCCACCGCCACAAAGATGGCCAGACTGTCTTTGACCGCCGCGCCAATGTCGGTGGTGAAGTTCAGCCGCCCCTCGGCCACGTTGCGGGCCACCATCACGTCCAGCCCCGGCTCATAGATCGGGATTTCGCCTTTATTGAGGCGCGCCACCTTGTCTGCGTCCATGTCCACGCAGGTCACGTGCACACCAAACTCCGAGAAACAGGTCCCGGTCACCAGACCCACATACCCTGTGCCGACCACACAAATGTTCATTCCGTGCCCTACATTAAAACCGTCGTCAAGCCGTCATTGATGACAAGCGGAGCCACCGCCCGAAGCCCTTATCGGCAAGGTCATCCCCCGGCAAAAACTTCAAGCCTGACAGTATACCAAGCTGCTCGCGCCGATCCTACTGATGGGGGCGCTCACCCCACAAAGCAGAGCGAATTCGCAACAATCGCAAGGCGACACGGAAACACCAGCGTCAATATCTGACCATACAGAACAGATGTTATGCCCTCAATGGCTTTGGTTCATATTAGATCGTAATCTGCTATAAATTATAGCGAGGTGCTCGGGCCGCTGATGTAGCTATCCTCAATGTGCCTGATCATGTACTGGACCAAGCGATCGAGCAGACCGACTTTCGGCCCTTGTCTCCAGCAACCCGCAAATACCCAGACGGCCACACCCACTTTGAGCTACCCAACCAGCCACATTTCTACGCCCCAAAAATGACACCATGACCTTACTACGCTTGGTAATACTACTGCTGATCGCCTCCATCTGCCCCGCTTACGGCGGCAGCTTGACCCTGCCGCAGGAGCTGGCCGAAGCGGCTAAACAGGCCGACTGTACCCCTATAGACAACTTTTTTGATCGACCCGCCATGATCGCACCGCCCTACCTGTACGGCTATCGACCGGGCAAAGGGATGGCTGCGCCGGTAACGCGGGAGCAGAGCGCGGTGTTCTGGTGCCAACAGCAACGCCAGGGGGCGACCTTGTACCAATTGGTATTTCTCCACAAGGACCACAGCGGCCACGGCTTTTCTGTGACCCGATCCGCCCGGCAACTGCCATGTGCAACACCGCTCAAATGGGGTAAATCCCGTGGTGCACCTCCCGGCGGTCTGACCGTGGCGACAACGACCGGTGAACCGTTGAACCGCTTTGTCTATGCCACACAAACCGACCGCAAGGGGCCGGATCAACAGGTCACCAGCCACCCGCCGCTACAGAGCCGGTACGACGGTGTAGGGTGGGACTTTTACTGTCATCAAGGGGACTGGCTGGTGCGCCAGCGTCACTGACGGCCCGAACCGGGCGAATCAACCCCCACCACCCGCTCAAAAATCGCCGTCACCTGCGCCCGCGCCGCCTGTACCTGCTGCCAGCACGTCTGTCGCCCACCGGGCAGCGGATCGCCCTGCTCAAACAGCTGCACGCCGTCGCCCCCCTCCACCCGTTGCAGATGCCCCTCAATGGTGCGGTAGAGGCGGTAACTCTCCTGCAAGGTGCGACCATCCGCGTCACTCAGTAACCCCGCCTCTACCAACGCGGCGAGCGCCTTGCGCGGGTTGTGATGACGAATGGCGGGCCGCTGGTAGCCGTGCATCAACAGCAGGCACTGCACAATAAATTCAATATCGACGATGCCGCCCGCATCCTGCTTCAAATCCACCCGCGCCAGCCGGGCAGGGGTGGATAGATGGTCGCGCATCTTCTGACGCATGGCCGCCACCTCGCGCCGGGTAGTCTCTGGATCGCGGGGGGTATAAGCGGCCTCGGTGAGCGCCCCGGTCACACGGTTGGCAAAATGGTGGTCGGTACTGGCCACCACACGGGCGCGGGTGAGGGCCTGCTTTTCCCAGGTCTGGGCCTGCTGCTGTTGATAGCGGACAAAGGCGGGCAGGCTGGTCACCAACTGGCCGCTGGCACCGGAAGGGCGCAGGCGCATATCGACCGCATACAGCACCCCGTCGCCGGTGGCGGTGGTCATGCGCGACACAATCCGCCGCCCCAGACGGGCATAAAACTCGGTGCCGTCTATTGGGGTAATACCGGCTGGAGTCATACCGACCTCAATCCTGTCCCTGGCGGCAACCGTCGGTCCGGGGGGTACCGGCGGATGCATAAACATCAGATCCAGATCGGAGCCGTAGCCCATCTCGCCACCCCCCAGCCGCCCCAGACTGACCACCGTCAGCGCCGCAGCATCTCCCGGCGGCTGCCCATACCGGGTGGTCATATCATGCCAACTACGGGTCAGCACTTCACCAATGAGCACCTGTGCCAGCCGCGCCAACGCCTCGCCACGTTGCTGCTCACTCAGCCCGCCCAGCAGTTCGGCCAGCGCTACCCGCAGCACCTCCCGATGTTTGAAACGGCGCAGTCCGTCCAGCCACTGCTCCTCCTCCAGCCCGCTCAAGCACTCATGCAAATCGGCGTTGAGGGTGGCGGTATCCCGCCCCTCCAGCAGGGCCGGTGCGGCCAACAGCTCATCCAGCAGGGCCGGGTGGCGGGCCAGATGGGCGGTCAAAAATACCGAACTGGCAAACAGTTTGGACAGCAACGTGCGGGCGTCCGGGTTCTCTGCCAGCATGGCGGCGTAGATGCCACGCCCTTTCAAGGCGGCCACGAACCGGGCCAGCCCGGCCACCCCCCGATCCGGGTCGTCACCCCCGGCCAGATCGCTCAAAAACAGGGGCAATAGCTGCCGCCAGCGGTGCAGACCTGCCTCGGTCCAGCCCCGGTCGGTGGCAGCACGGGCCAAGGCCCGCAGTGGCTCCCGCGCCCCGGCTGGCTGGCGCAGGTTCAAGGGCAGCAGCGCCTCCCCGGACAGGGCCTGTTCCGGGTCGGCCAACAGCGTCTCCACCAGTTGTGAAAAGGGGGTATCGGCGATCTCCGGTGGGCCAAACAGACTGCCGGTGATGGCCTGCACCCGCCCGGTCAGCCAGCGGTGGGCGGTCATCACGTCGGGCTGCCCCTGCCGCTCCAGCCAACCGCATAGCTGCGCGTCCAGCCGCTGCCTCCCGGCGGGGTCATCAGGCAGCAGATGGGTCTGCTCGCCGGTCGCCAGTTGTACCCGATGCTCCAGATGGCGCAACACCCGGTAGGCCCCTGCCAGTGTGGCCGCATCCTCAGCCCGCACATGCTCCGCCGCCGCCAGCGCGGTCAACGCGGTCAGGGTCTTCGGTGAGCGCAGCGACGCGTCATGTCCGCCGTGGATCAACTGCTGGGCCTGCACAAAAAACTCAATCTCGCGGATGCCACCGCTGCCCAGTTTCAGGTCGCTACCCACCTGATCGCGCGCCACCTGCCGGGCGTGGATACGGGCGCGCACCGCCCGGATGGCCTCCAGCGCCGGATAGTCCAGATAGTGCCGGTAGATAAACGGCCTCAGTTCGGCCAAAAAGTCGACCCCCAGCGCCAGCGCCCGAGGGGCCTCCGGGGTATCACCACCGTCGCTGCCCGCCACCGGGCGGGCCTTGATATAGGCCGCCCGTTCCCAGGTGTCACCAACGGTTTCGTAATAGCCCATGGCACCGGCCACCGAAGCGGCCATGGGGCCGTTGTTGCCGTGGGGTCGCAGCCGCAGGTCCACCCGAAACACCCAGCCGTCGGCGGTCTGCTCTGCCAGTGCGCGGGCGGTCTGGCGCACCAGTCGACTAAAAAATTCTTCTGGCGCCAGCGGGCTGGGGCCTTCGCTATCCTTGGCCCCTCGACCGTACAGGGCGATCAGGTCGATGTCGGAGCCGTAGTTCAGCTCCCCGGCCCCCAGCTTGCCCATGCCCAGCATCACCAGCGGCACCGGCTGGCCACCGCCATCCCGGCACTCGCCGTGACGTGCCACCAGTTGCCGACGGCAGCACCACAGGGCGGCATTGAGGGTC
>JALWRU010000221.1 GCA_026994095.1 Nitrospira sp.
CCCACCGGGTGTACCTGCGCCAGCCCTGCCGCGCGGCCTCGTTGCAACACCATCTCGACCACCGCCACCGAGTCGCAGGCCGGCTCGGTATTGGGCATGGCAAACAGCCGGGTAATGCCCGCGTGTACCGCTGTGCGGGCCGCGTCAGCGATGGTCTCTTTGTACTCAAAGCCGGGTTCACGCAGATGGGTGTGGGTGTCGATCAGCCCCGGCAAAATATGGCAGCCGCTGGCGTCGATTGCCGTTGCACCGGCACTGTCCGGCAACTGACCCGGATCGGCCACCGCTACAATGTTGCCGTCGGCAATTTTAAGGTCCTTGAGGGCGTCGATCTGTGCCGCCGGGTCGATCAGGTGGCCGCCGGTAATGATCACGATATCAGTCATTGGCCGACCCGCCGCCAGAGTAATGGAACAGCACCGCCATACGCACCGCCACCCCGTGGGTGACCTGATCGAGAATGGTGGACTGGTCGCCGTCAGCCACATCCGGGGAGATCTCCACCCCCCGGTTGATGGGGCCGGGATGCATGGCGATGGCGTCCGGGCGGGCAGCCGCCATGCGCGCTTTGGTCAATCCCCAACGGGCGGCATATTCACGCTGGCCGGGGAACAGTGGCGCGTCCTGCCGCTCCAGTTGCAGCCGTAGCGGCATGACCACATCTGCGTCGATCAGCGCGGCGTCCAGGTCGTGGCCCACGGTGACACTACCCGGTACGGAGGCCAGTGCCTCCACCTGTTTGGGGATCATGGTCGGCGGGGCCACCAATCGTACATTCGCGCCCATTTTGGTGAGGCCGATCAGATTGGAACGGGCCACCCGGCTGTGGGTGATGTCGCCCACAACGACCACATTCAGCCCTTCAATCCGGCCCTTGGCGCGGCGGATGGTGAACAGGTCCAGTAGTGCCTGGGTGGGATGCTCGTGGGCCCCGTCACCGGCGTTGATCACATGGCTGGCCAAGGCTTGGGACAGCATGGCAGGTGCCCCGGAGGAGGCGTGCCGGATCACCACCGTATCGACGTTCATGGCCTCGATGGTGCGGGCCGTATCCAACAGGGTTTCGCCCTTGACCACGCTGCTGGCAGAGACCGAGATATTGAGCACGTCGGCAGACAGTCGTTTGGCCGCCAGTTCAAAGCTGGTGCGGGTGCGGGTGGACGGTTCAAAAAACAGGTTCACCACGGTTTTACCGCGCAGGGCCGGAACTTTTTTGACCGAGCGGGTGCCCACCTCCAGAAAACTTTCGGCGGTAGTCAAGAGGCCGTCAATGGCCGCCGCATCCAGCGCAGCCAGCCCCAGCAGGTCTTTGCCAATCGATGTGGTGGGGGTGGTCATTCCGGGTGCCCAGGGCAGAGAAATACGCCGGTGGCCTGATGGTCGTCAGCGAATGCGACCTCCACCCGATCGGTTTTTTCGGTCGGCAGGTTCTTGCCCACCAGATCCGGGCGGATTGGTAGCTCCCGATGGCCCCGGTCGATCAACACCGCCAGCCGCACCTGTTGCGGGCGGCCAAAATCCATCAGGGCATTCAAGGCGGCGCGAATGGTGCGCCCGGTGAACAGCACATCGTCCACCAGCACCACATCCTTGCCGCTCAGGTCAAAGGGGATGCGGGTCTCCAGTACCTGCGGCTGGTCAGGCCGCTCGTCCAGATCGTCCCGATAGAGGGTGATGTCCAGCAGTCCCAGTGGTGGCTGGGAACCGTCGATTTCAGCAATGATTTCAACGAGTTGTTGAGCGAGGTAGTCGCCGCCGGTGCGGATGCCCACCAGCACCAGATTGTCGCTGCCGGAGCGGGATTCAACAATTTCATGGGCCAGCCGTCGCAGCATGCGCTGTACGTCATCGGGGCCAAGCAGTTGGCGCTCGGGGGATGCGTCGGTAGCAGGGGCTACCGGGGGTGGGCCGGAGGGCGTCATGAGAGATCCTTGCCGACCTCACTGGACCGGCGTTAAAGGACAAAATCAATGGTCAGAGTATAGGGTCTTGGAGGGCGCAGCGTCAAGCAGTCCTTGAGTGGAGAGGGGATGTCATAATGAATTGTTATTGTTGAACTTATCCCGTATTTATTGTGGGTGTGCCGGCAGTTGCCAGCATTGACGTATAAATTGCGGTACAATAGCCGACCGACAAACGTGATAGGCCGGAGTGTCTCCGGCGGTCTGTTGCCGGTTGGCGTGCCCGGTCGTTTCCGAGGGGGAAGGGCCGCACGTTAGCGGGTGTTGTGCGTACGGTCGCCGGGTAATCGAGCGGCCTGCCGTGGGTCTGTTTGTATCGCCCCAACACCCCGTCATATGCCAGTTGCCCAGCCTGTTCTGCCATGAACGGCCCCCACACGAAGGAGAGAGAATTGCCCTCGCCCAAGAGCCTCTATCGTCCCGAAACCGAGCATGATGCCTGTGGTATCGGGTTTGTTGCCCACATCAAGGGTATTGCGTCCCATAGCATGGTGCAGGACGGTCTGGCCATTCTCAATAACCTGACCCACCGGGGTGCGGTGGGCAGCGATCCGGATAGTGGTGACGGCGCAGGGATCCTCTTGCAGGTACCGGACAAGTTCTTGCGCAAGGTGGTCGATTTTGAATTGCCGGAGGTGGGCACCTACGGTGTCGGGGTGGTGTTTTTGCCCCAGGATAGCGACCAGCGCGCCCAGTGCGAGGCGCTGATTGAGCAGTACGTTGCCAACGAACGACTGACGTTTATCGGCTGGCGGGATGTGCCTACTGACAGCACCGGCATCGGTCCGATCGCCCTGTCGGAAGAGCCGGTCATCCGGCAGTTTTTTGTAGGGGGCAACGGGCTGGAAGACAACAGCCTGGAGCGCAAGCTGTACATTATTCGCAAGTCGGTGGAGCGGGTGGTGCGGGCGTTGCCGATCAGTCAGGCGCGCTATTTTTATGTGCCGACCTTGTCCTGCCGCACGCTGGTCTACAAGGGCCAGTTAATGGCCCATCAGGTCGATACCTACTTCCCCGATTTGAAAGACCCGGATCTGGTCACCGCGATTTCGCTGGTACACCAGCGGTACAGCACCAACACCTTTCCCTCCTGGGGACTGGCCCAGCCGTTCCGGTTTGTGGCCCACAACGGTGAGATCAACACGGTGGCAGGCAACCGCAAGTGGATGACCGCCCGCGAAGCCTCGCTGGAGAGTGGCCGGTTTGGCCGTGACATCAACAAGCTGTTTCCCATCATTGAGCCGGACAAGAGCGACTCGGCCTCCTTTGACAACGTGCTGGAATTGCTGGTGATGGCCGGGCGTCCGCTGCCCCATGCGGCCATGATGATGATCCCGGAGGCCTGGGGTCGTCACGATGAAATGCCCCAGGACCGGCGCGATTTTTATGAGTTCCACGCCAAACTGATTGAGCCGTGGGACGGCCCTGCGGCCATGGCCTTTACCGATGGTCGTCTGGTGGGCGCGACCCTGGACCGTAACGGCCTGCGTCCAGCCCGCTACGTGGTCACCAAAGACGACCGCATCATCATGGGATCTGAGGTGGGTGTGCTGGATATCCCGGCCTCGCAGGTGGTGCGCAAATGGCGTTTGCAGCCGGGGCGTATGTTCCTGGTGGATACCGTACAGGGTCGCATTATCAACGATGTGGAGTTAAAGCAGGAGTTGGCCGCAGCCAAGCCCTATGGCCGCTGGCTCAAATCCAACCAGTTGCATCTGGCCGGGCTGGAACTGAACCCGGTGGTGACGACCTTGTCAGGGGACGATCTGGTTACCCAGCAGCGGGCGTTTGCGTATACCCAGGAAGACCTGGACGTAATGATCGGCCCCATGGCCCAACAGGGGATGGAGCCGCTCGCCTCGATGGGTAACGATGCCGCGCTGGCGGTGCTGTCAGAGAAGCCGCAACTACTATATAGCTACTTCAAGCAGTTGTTTGCACAGGTGACCAACCCGGCCATCGATCCGATCCGTGAGGAGATCGTCATGTCGCTCGGTATGGCATTGGGGGCGGAGCAGAACCTGCTGCGTGTGAACCCTAAAAGTGCCCGCCGGGTACGGCTGGAAAGCCCGATCCTCACCAACCGGGAGCTGGCGGTGATGTGCGCGGTGGAGATGGACGGTCTGCACTCCACCACCCTGCCGATGTTGTATCCGGTGGCGGACGGTGCCGAAGGGCTGAAGGCTGCGGTAGACGATCTATGCATGAAGGCCGACGAGGCCCTCCGAAACGGCTGCACCATGCTGATTCTGTCGGACCGCAACGTCTCTAAAGAGATGGCTGCGATCCCCAGTTTGCTGGCCACTGCGGCGGTTCACAATCACCTGATTAAAGAAGGCTTGCGCACCCGAGCCGGGTTTGTGATCGAGTCCGGTGAAGCCCGCGAGACCATGCACTGTGCGCTGCTGATCGGCTACGGTGCCGGTGCGGTCAACCCGTATCTGGCGTTGGATACGGTGGCGGCCCTGGTGACCTCCGGGCAGTTGCCCAACATCTCGGTGGATGATGCCCAGCGCAACTACGTAAAGGGGATCAACAAAGGGCTGTTGAAGATCATGTCCAAAATGGGCATTTCCACGGTACAGAGCTATCGCGGTGCGCAGGTGTTTGAGGCCATCGGCCTGTCGTCAGAGCTGATTGACGCCTACTTCTGCGGCACCCCGTCGCAGTTGGAGGGCATCGGTCTGCCGACGTTGGCGGAGGACTGTGCCCGTCGCCATCAGCAGGCCTATCCGAGCCGTGTGGTCAACGAACTGGCGCTGCCCAACGAGGGGCAGTATCAGTGGCGTCGCGGGGGCGAGGTTCATCAGTTGACGCCGCGTGTGGTGGCGCTGCTGCAGGAGGCGGTCAAGCGCAACAGCTACGAGGTGTACCGGGAGTACGCCGATACCGTCAACGACAGCAGCCAGAAGCTGGCAGCCCTGCGCGGTTTGTTAGCATTCAAGTTCAGCGGTGAGCCGATCCCGATTGAGGAGGTGGAGCCCGCCTCTGAGATCGTCAAGCGATTTGCCACCGGGGCCATGTCGTTCGGCTCGATCAGCAAAGAGGCCCACGAGAATCTGGCCATCGCCATGAACCGTCTGGGAGGCCGCAGCAATACCGGTGAGGGTGGCGAAGACGCGGACCGCTTTACCCGTGACGACAACGGCGATTTACGACGCAGCTCCATCAAGCAGGTGGCTTCGGGCCGCTTTGGTGTGACCAGCCACTATCTGGCCAATGCGGATCAGATTCAGATCAAGATCTCGCAGGGGGCCAAGCCGGGCGAAGGCGGTCAGTTGCCCGGTCATAAGGTCAATGAAGTCATTGCCAAGGTGCGCTACTCCACGCCGGGGGTGGGGCTGATTTCGCCGCCGCCCCATCACGATATCTATTCCATTGAAGATCTGGCCCAGTTGATCTACGACTTGAAGAACGCCAATCCCACCGCCGAGATCAGCGTCAAGCTGGTGGCCGAGGTGGGGGTGGGCACCATTGCCGCCGGAGTGGCCAAGGGCCATGCGGACCATATCCTCATTGCCGGTCACGACGGCGGTACCGGGGCGTCGCCTCTGTCGAGTGTGCGCCACGCCGGTTCCCCCTGGGAGTTGGGGCTGGCCGAAACCCAGCAGGTGTTGGTGATGAACGACCTGCGCGGGCGGGTGCGCATGCAGACCGACGGTCAGCTTAAAACCGGTCGCGATGTGGTCATCGGGGCGCTGTTAGGGGCCGATGAGTTTGGCTTCTCCACCGCGCCCCTGGTGGCCTCCGGCTGCATCATGATGCGCAAATGCCACTTGAATACCTGCCCGGTGGGGATCGCTACGCAGGATGAAGAACTGCGCAAGAAATTCACCGGCACGCCGGAGCATGTGGTCAACTTCTTCCACTTTATCGCGCAAGATGTGCGTGAAATCATGGCACAGGCCGGGGTACGGACCTTCCATGAACTGGTCGGTCGGGTGGACCTGTTGGATACCCGCAAGGCGGTGGATCACTGGAAGACGGAAGGGCTGGACCTGAGCCCGATCCTGCATCAGCCGGAAGTGGGCGACGACATTCCGATACGGCACACCCGTGCCCAGGACCACGGCATTGACGACATTCTCGACCGTCAGTTGATTACCCTGTGCAAGGAGGCGCTGGAGAACGGCACGCCGGTCTCCCACACCTTGCCCATGCGCAACATCCACCGCACGGTGGGCACTATGCTCGGGTATGAAGTGACCCAGCGCTACGGTGTTGAAGGGCTTCCAGAGGACACCATTCACCTGCGGTTTGAGGGCAGTGC
>JALWRU010000222.1 GCA_026994095.1 Nitrospira sp.
CAGAACGGCAAGCGCTTCCGCTTGAAGGGCAAGGGCTTTCCGTCGGTATCCGGGCGTGGGGTGGGGGATGAGATTGTGCTGGTGCGGGTGGCGGTGCCCACCAGCTTGAGCAGCCGTCAGCGCGAGCTGTTGACCGAATATGCCGAAGCGGGTGGGGACCAGGTGTCCGAGCACAGCGATGGCTTGCTGGGTAAGGTCAAGGGGCTGTTCGACAGCTAGGTCGTTTCAGATGATCCGCCGGTGGATGGCGAGCCGGCAGAGCGGCCTCGTGGGGGTCGCTTTGTATACGGTTCAAGCCGTGTGTATACTGGCCGATTCATGGTTTTCTATCGGCCCGACGGGTCGCGAATGTAGATTGGAGTGTTGCGCAACATGGTCATCGTAATGAAGGCCGGGACCCCCCAGGGGCAAATTGATCACGTGCTGGATCGTATCCGCGAGTTGGGGTATACCCCGCATATCATCTCGGGTGTGGAACGCGTGGTCATTGGTGCAGTGGGTGGCGATTCGGGTAAAGACCAATTACAGTCGCTGGAAACCTACGACGGAGTAGAGAGTGTTGTGCCGATTCTAAAGCCGTTCAAGCTGGCGTCCGCCGAGGTGAAGCCGGAGCGCAGTGTGATTCGCATTGCAGGCGGCGTCGAGATCGGTGGCAACAAGCTGTGCATCATGGCTGGCCCCTGCTCGGTAGAGTCCGAGGAGCAGATGCTGGAGGTGGCCCAGTCGGTCAAGGCGTCCGGCGCGCACATGCTGCGTGGTGGTGCCTACAAACCGCGCACCTCGCCCTATAGTTTTCAAGGTCATGCGGAAGACGGCCTCAAACTGCTGGCCAAGGCCCGCGAGGTGACCGGTCTGCCGTTCATCACCGAGGTGATGGACACCGCCGATGTGGAGTTGGTGGCCGAGTACGCTGACATCGTGCAGATTGGTACCCGCAACACCCAGAACTTCAGCCTGTTGAAGAAGGTCGGCGAGTGCAACAAGCCGGTCTTTTTGAAGCGCGGTCTGGCGACCACCATCAACGAGTGGTTGATGAGTGCCGAGTACATTCTGTCAAAGGGCAACCCGGACGTGATTCTGTGTGAGCGTGGTATCCGCACCTTCGAGACGGCCACCCGCAACACCATGGACCTGTCGGCCATTCCGGTATTGAACGAGTTGACCCATCTGCCGGTGATTCTGGACCCGAGTCACGGTACCGGTTATCGCCGGTTTGTCTCGCCGATGGCGATGGCCAGTATTGCTGCCGGTGCGGATGGCCTGATGATTGAAGTCCACAACGACCCGGAGAACGCCTGGAGCGACGGCCCGCAGAGCTTGGATCTGCCGATGTTCCAGGCGATGATGACGCAGATGAAGGCGTTTGCCGATGCGTCGGGGCGGAGTTTGTAGGCCAAGGATAAATTGTTGGTGTCTTAGGGCACCGGAAGAAAAGCAGCGCCATAAGCGCTGCTTTTTTATGGCTGATGCCGAAGGCGGTTATTCGCGGCCAGCGGGGGCTGCCCCCTCGCCCGCAGTCGGTATCTTAGACAAGGCAGGAGCGGTTTAGCGCTCGTTCCAACGGTTAGATGGCGTCAAAGTGGCCGTAAAACCCGTCCCGTATGACCCGATAGGGAATCGCCTCTTCCGCGACTGCCGCACCGTCTTGATCGAACACCGTAAAGCGCAGATGGTTGTCGATTTTTTGCCACGGTTTGGTGCCACCACAGTGGTGAAAACTATAGGTCCACCAGATGGATGGCTCGGAGTGCTCCCATTTGACACAGGCCCCTGGAACCCGGTCTGACGGGTGATGGAAGCCGATTGTGCGTTTCAGATCAGAGTGAATGCTCACCGCGACGAGCGGTTCTGATGTGGTGGTGTGAACCATTAGGATCAGGGTATACCCTTCTCTTTTGATCTCGTAACGGGTGGGGATTTCACCCACAAAGAAACGATATTCCCCGGGCGTGGCTTGGGTGCGTTCGACGATGTGGGCCTCTGGAACCTCTTCTAAAGAGATGTAATAGTAGCTGTACAGGGACGGGCCACAACTGGTCAGCAGAAGTAGCCCCGCCACCCCGCCGACCCAACAGAGTTGCCGCTGGAGTTGTGTGATGAGGCTGGGCATGGTTTTTCCTCAAAATTTGCGGCGGAAAAAGGCGGGGCGCTGGGGTTTGAGGCTATCGGCCAAACCGTTTTCCCGCACATGTGGCGCGGGGAAGTTTTGCGGTGGTAACGGCGATGCACCACCTACCAGATGATCAAACGGAACTGTGCTGGTTCCACCGCTGGCCTCTATCAATCCGCGAGTATAACTGTTGGAGTTGTAGCTGTTCTGGATTTCAGGGAACAGATCGTAGTCCACATTGTCTCCGTATCGGGAGTCCAGCAATTTAAGCCGCTTCCAATACTCGGCGGCACGCATGCCCTGAGGGGGGGTGATACGGCCCAATCGAATATTTTTTTGGGGTGCGTCGGTAGGGCGCTGGCCAATCGGCTTGTTTGAGTTATCCAGAGCGCCTACCCCGCTTTGCAACCGACCCCCATCCGGACCGGCACTAATCCACTCGGTTTGGCCGTTCTGAGGGGTGTATTGAATGGCTGTATGGGTGGGGCCAACGCCCAATACCGAGTGGCCGGTGACGGTCAATTCCGGTTGCTTGCTCACTTCTGACGCAGCGGATTGCACCGGGACAGGTGGTTGCCAGTCAGCGGGTGGTGGGTCGTCCAAAATGGCCCACAGGGGTTTTTGTGCTCCCGGATGACCACGCCATTGCATCTTCTTTTTGTTTTTCCTGGAATCGGGGGCGAGAATTTCTTTGAGGGATTTGGGTTTGAATATGCGGTCTGGCATAGGATGTTTGCCTTTTTATACGGAATAGCAGCGCTTGGTCAACGTAGAGTGGCGTTATATTCCTGTGCGGTTGGCAGGAGTGTGCTGAACTCCGGTCCACGACGCCTTGTGGATCTTGTGTTGTGGGCAGAAAGCCTGAATCTGGCTACACCAGACAAATCCCCCGTTACTTCAAGTCAATGCATTGCAAGTGCGATAGCGTGTGTCATATAGACAGTCGTTTTGACATGTGTGTTAGATTGACGTACATTTAACCTATTCGTAAAGGGGGTGGATAAAGGAGTGTAATCATGTCGAATGTTGCGGGGAAAAAGGCCCGGTTTGCTTTTCGCACAACAGTCGATCACAAGACCTTGATTGAACGGGCCGCCCACTTGCAGGCAGAAAACGCCACCGTGTTCGCTCGCAAAGCCCTGACCGATGCGGCACAGAAAGTCATTCAGGAGCACGAGGCCTTGAGATTGGAGGAGGCGGATCGGGAGGCATTTGTGGCGGCATTATTAAACCCCCCAGCGCCTAACGCCCACCTTCGTGAGACGGTCGCCATCGGCAAACGCCTGTTGGGGGATGATTGAACGCCCTGGACTACCGGGTTGGGCCACTGGATGAGCGGCACGAGTTGATGCCGTTTTTGTGTGGCGAGGCGGCGCTGGATAACCACCTGAAAAACGACTCCCTCAGAGAGATGGACTTGAAACTCTCCACCACCTTTGTGATGGTTAGAGACGGTCGGCTCCGTGTGATGGGCTTTTTTTCCCTGTCCGCTCTGCATATTCGGGTGGGTGAACTTTCCGCTGAACTGAAGGATACGCTGGACCGCTACGGCACGATTCCAGCCACCCTGATTGGCCGGTTGGCGGTAGATGAAACACTTCAGGGGGAGGGGTTTGGGCGTGCCCTGCTGTTTAAGGCGCTTAAAAAATGTCTATCTACCGCTGCTTCGGTCGGTTCCGCTATGGTGATTGTCGATGCTAAACCGGCTGCGGTTGGTTTTTATGAGAAACACGGTTTTGTGTTGTTGAAGAAAAATCGGCGGTTGTATTTGCCGATGGCGACGGTGGCGGAGGCGGTTGGGGAAGGGTGAGTGAGTAAATAGAGATACAGCGCCAAAGGCGCTGCTTATTGGCCAGCGGGGGCTGTCGCCCCGCCTGCGGTCGGCATTTCTGCCAAAAGCCTCGCCCCTCCAGGCCAGGTCAGCCCAGCCGATTTCAGACCGCTTCAAGTAGAATGTAAGTAGCGTCTACGAAATCGGGTGAAATCATCAGAGCACAATCGCCGCCGGCTTCGGGGCGTGTAAAGGGGAATCCTCTTTTAGGAGGTGCTATCGTGTCGTGGTTCTCGATGTCCCGTGTCATACGAATGATGTGGGTCGTGATGCTATTTGGGGGGCTGTCAGGCCTCTCGGTACCGCGGGCGTGGAGTGGTCCGATTACCTTTAGCAGTGCCCTGCCGTTGGGAGATGGTATCGGCGTGCTGCGTGGACAGGCCAAGTTTATCCGTAAAACCGGTGATCCCACCGCTGCCGACCGCGAGTTGAACGTCATCGCTGTGCCCACGGTAATGGCCTGGGGTGCCAGTGCGCGGTTGGCGTTGTTCGGCGTGCTTCCTTACGTGGACAAACGGCTGGACGTCACCCTGCCGGGTGGTCGCGTGCGCAGGGAGTCTTCGGGTCTGGGGGATGCCCGCGTGTTTGCCCGCTATACCTTGCACCGGGTGGATCGCCCTGGAGATACCTTCCGCGTTGCTCCCATCGTTGGCCTGAAACTGCCGACGGGAAGCCACAGCGAGCGTGATTCAATGGGGACGTTACCCCGACCGCTGCAACCGGGTTCCGGCTCATGGGACCCCTTTTTTGGCATCACAGCCACTCGTCAGACCTTGGCATGGGAGGCCGATGTTACCGCTACCTACCGGATCAACACCGGAGCCGACAGTTTTGCCTTCGGTGACGAGGCCAAACTGGAGGGGTCGTTCCAGTACCGGCTGTTTCCCCGTACCTTGCGGAGCGGTGTGCCCGGATTCCTGTACGGTGTGGCAGAAACCAATCTGGTGTGGAGCAGCAAAGAGCGGGCCGCCGGAGTGGACAATCCCAACAGTGGTGGCACCATCCTCTATCTGGCTCCCGGGGTCCAGTACGTGACCCGTCGCACTGTGCTGGAGGCGGCCATCCAGCTTCCTGCTATGCAGAACTTGAACGGCACCACCCTGGAGACAGACTGGGTAGGCACCGTGGGCTTCCGATGGAATTTTTAGTACGAGGCGGTGTGACCATGAAGTTATCGGCGCTAATACTGGCACTGGGGCTGAGCTTTGGTGGCTTGGCGTTTGCGGGTGACGGCCCGTACCAAATCCGCGTCGATGGACTCTCCTGCCCCTTTTGCAGCTACGGCATTGAAAAGAAATTAAAGGCACTTCCCGGCGTGGATCAAGTGGAGGTCGATATGGAAAGTGGGGTGGTGACGGTGCGCATGGTTTTGGGTGCAACGGTGAGCGATAAACAACTCCGAAAGGCCGTTGCGGATGCCGGTTTCACCCCACGGGAGATTAGTCAGGGGCAACGCCAACCGTGAAGCGATTCGGTACTGTAATGCTTACGGTTCTCTTGTTGGTTGCAGGTTCCGGTGACGAACTTCTGGCCCAGGGGTGGGGGAGCCGGGGCAGTGGCCCCGGTCAGTTTAACGAGCCGTTTGACGTGGCGGCGGATGCCGCCGGTTTTGTCTATGTCACCGATGTGCGTAATCGCCGGGTACAGAAATTCGATGCCGGTGGGCAGCTCGTTTTAGCGTTTGGGCAGGAACACCTGGCCAAGCCCGCCGGGGTTGGTATTGGCCCGGACGGCAGTGTGTGGGTGACCGATTTTGACAGCGATCAGGTGTTCCAATTTAATCCGCAAGGCCGTCTGCTTAGTCAATTTGGAACCGCTGGCGATGGCCTCGGACAGTTTGACAGTCCGGTTGACGTGGCGGTGGCGGCAAACGGGGATGTTTTTGTGGTGGACGAATACCACCACCGCATCCAGAAGTTCCGTCCCGACGGCCAATTCATCCTGACCTGGGGGCAGGAAGGCAAGGTGAACGTGGTTCGCTCGGCGCTGAATTTTCTGTTGCCCACCAGCCGTAAAGGGGATTTCTACTACCCCTCCCGCATTGCCGTCGGGCCGTCCGGTCGCGTTTTTGTGTCCGATGGCTATAACAACCGGGTGCAGGTGTTTGACGCCGAGGGCGGGTTTCTTTTCAGCATCGGGGGTATGGGACTGTGGGGTGGTCGGTTTCGTGTGTCATCCGGCCTGGATGTGGGCAAGGATGGGGCGCTGTTCGTGGCCGATTTCTACAACAATCGCATCCAGCGATTTGACCGGGAAGGCCGTTTCATCACCACCTGGGAGGGC
>JALWRU010000223.1 GCA_026994095.1 Nitrospira sp.
TTTCAAGCGGGTGGGGTCGGGCGGGTGTGATGACCATCGTCGGCCTCCTTGTACCTGCGGCCAGCGGCACTCGGCGACATGGTGGCATGCCGTCAGCCGGTAGACCTGTGCCCTAACCTTAGCGCAGATCGACCGGGTGTGTGATGGCAGGTATAGCGGGGCCGAGTGGGCGTGATACAATAATGGGCTTTCACTTTTTTACCATGCTGACCCTCGATAACGTAGAGATTGCCGTTGCCGGCAAGCCGCTCTTAAGTGGCATCTCCCTGATGATTCAGGCGGGGGACCGGATCGGTATGGTCGGCCCCAACGGGGTCGGTAAAAGTACCCTCATGTACGTCATGGCGGGCGAGAATTCGCCTGAAAAAGGGCAGGTACGGCCCATCAAGGGGTTGTCGATCGGTGCCCTGTGGCAAGAGCCGCCCGCCCGTGGCGATGTCTCCGTGCTGGACGAGGTGCTGGCAGGTAACACCGCCCTGTGTGAACTGGAAGCAGAGTTGCGTACGCTGGAGACCGACATGGCCGACCCGGCCAACGGCGACCGCATCGAGGCCTTGGCAGGCCGCTACGGTGAGCTGCACGACCGCATGGACGCGCTGGGAGGCTATACCCGTGATGCCGATGCCCGCAAGGTGTTGTCGGGCCTCGGTTTTGCCGACGACGAGATGGACCGCCCCTGCGGCAGTTTTTCCGGCGGTTGGCGTATGCGTATCTCGCTGGCCAGACTGCTGTCGTCCAAACCCCGGTTATTACTATTGGATGAGCCCACCAACCATCTGGACGTAATCGCGGTAGAGTGGCTGGAAGGTTTTTTAAGCGACTATCCGGGGGCGGTGTGGGTGGTCTCCCACGATCGCACCTTTTTAAATGCGGTGGTGACCCGCATTGCCGCAGTGATCGGCGATACCGTCCGCATGTTTCCCGGCAACTACGACCGCTACCTGATCCAGCGGGAGCAGGAGCGCGAGATTGAAGAGAACGCCGCCCGCAACCAGCAGCGCGAGCAAGAGCGTCTGCAGGTGTTTGTGGACCGGTTCAAGGCCAAGGCCACCAAGGCCCGGCAGGCCCAGAGCCGCGCCAAGATGCTCAAAAAAATGGGCACCATCAGCGTGCAGAAGGTGGAAAAAACCGTCCACTTCGAGTTCCCCAAAACCGAGCCGTGCGGGCGCGAGGTGCTGGTCACCCGTGAGGTGGGCAAATCCTTTGACGACAACCGGGTATTCAACCACCTGAGCTTCACCCTCTACCGGGGTGACAAGGTGGCCCTGATCGGCCCCAACGGGGTCGGCAAAACCACCCTGTTACGGCTGCTGGCCGGGGTCGACAAACCGGACAGTGGCAAGGTGGAGTTGGGTCACAAGGTCACCCACTCCTACTTTGCCCAGCATACCTTAGAGACCCTGTCGCCCATCCATACGGCGCTGGAGTCGGTGTTGCAGATCGCCCCCCGTGACCCCATCGCCCGGATTCGTGGCATTTTAGGCCGCTTTTTGCTGACCGGTGACGACCAGCTCAAGCAGGTGTCGGTGCTGTCGGGTGGTGAGAAGGCGCGGGTAGCGCTGGCGCGGCTGTTGATTCGCCCGGCCAACCTGATGTTGCTGGATGAGCCCACCAACCATCTGGACATCCCCTCCCGCGATGTGCTGGAGAGCGCGTTACAGTCCTTTGACGGCAGCCTGGTGATGATTACCCACGATCGCCACCTGATTAACGGGGTCGCCAACCGGATTCTGGAGTTCCGCGATGGGGGCTTGCACGACTTCTCCGGCACCTACGAAGAATTTTTGCAGGACCGGGAAAAGGCCGGCAAGCCGTCCGCAGCAACCGCCAAAACAGCCAAAACAGCCAAAAACACGCCCGCCCCGGCGGCCTCAAAGGGGCCTGAAAAGAACAAAAAAAAGGGTGGTAAAGGGGGCGAAGCACCTCCTGCGGACACCGGCACCACTGCCCCCACCGGCAAAGCACTGCGCAAGTTAAAGTCCCGCATCAGTGAGATTGAAAAAAAGCTCGAAGTGCTCGACCCGGAGTTGCAGGAACTCTCCACTCAACTGGCCGACCCGGACCTGTATAAAACGCCGGACACCTTTGACAAGGTGCTAAAGTCCCACACCGATCTCGACCGGCGTGTGTCGCGTCTGTTGGAAGAGTGGGAAATGTTGAGCGAGCAGATCAGCACCTGATCCACTTCCAGCCCTGCACCCGGCTGATGTGCCGCGTTGTGAAATTCTCCTTGGATTTCTGCGCCAATTGACCGAAAAAGCTCCAGACGGCCCATCAACGGGCGTGCGGGTAACCGCCATTATTACGATCTGGAGCAAAAGCGTTGATCCAACAGCACCTAGGCCAGCGCCTGATTGAGGGCAAGCTTCTCACCGAGGAGCAACTCAATAAGGTGCATGATCAGATCAAGAAGGAGGGGGGGCGTTTCTTCCCCACCTTGATCCAGAACGAGTTCTGTTCTGAAGCGGCGCTGATGCATTTTCTGGCCCAGTACTTCCGCCTGCCGATGGTGGACATCAGCCAGCTCAAAATCGACCCGGCGGTCATCAAGCAGATCCCCATTGAGGTGGTACAGAAGTATCGGGTCATCCCGATCAAGCGACTGGGCAACCGGCTGACCGTGGCCATGGAAGACCCCAGCGACGTCTTCGCCATCGACGACATCAAGTTTATGACCGGCTTTGAGATCGAGCCGGTACTGGCTTCCTGCACCGGCATTGCCGAGGCCATGGACTCTTACTACGACTCGGCCAACGAGTTTGACGAAGTGCTGTCCGGTCTGGACGCCATGGAAGACGCCCTCGATGTGCTGGAGGAGACAGACGAAGAGTTCAACGCCGCCGAAATGGCCACTGCGGTAGAAGACGCCCCGGTGGTCAAACTGGTCAACCTGATCCTGTCAGAGGCCATCAAAAAGGGCGCGTCGGATATTCATATTGAAGCCTATGAAAAACGCTTTCGGGTGCGCTATCGGGTGGACGGCTCGCTGTTTGAGGTGATGTCACCGCCCATGCGTTTACGGGCGGCGTTGACCTCCCGTATCAAGATCATGGCGCAACTGGATATTTCGGAGCGACGTATCCCCCAGGATGGCCGTATCAAGTTGAAGCTCAAAAACCGGGAGGTCGATCTGCGTGTCTCGACCCTGCCGTGCCTGTTTGGCGAAAAGATCGTGATGCGTGTGCTCGACAAGGGCAACCTGACCCTGGATTTGACCAAGCTGGGTTTCTCCGAGGGCGCCTACACCCACTTTATGGAAGCGATCAAATCGCCCTGGGGTATGGTGCTGGTAACCGGTCCTACCGGCTCTGGTAAGACCACCACGCTCTACTCGGCCTTGCATCAGGTCAACGACGTGGATGCCAATATCATGACCGCTGAAGACCCGGTGGAGTACAACCTCACCGGGGTCAATCAGGTCCACGTCAAAGAGAGTGTGGGGCTGACCTTCCCGGCGGCGTTGCGCTCGTTTTTGCGGCAGGATCCGGACATCATCATGGTGGGTGAGATTCGGGATGGGGAGACTGCCGAGATCTCGGTGAAGGCCGCCCTGACCGGTCACCTTGTGCTCTCCACCCTGCATACCAACGACGCCCCCAGCACCATCAACAGGTTGCTGAACATGGGCATCGAACCCTTTTTGGTCGCCAGCTCAGTGGTGTTGATTCTGGCCCAGCGGCTGGTACGCCGCGTCTGTACTGAGTGCAAAGAGCCGCTTAATGTGGCCACCGAAACCCTGGTCAATCTGGGGCTGGCCCCCAAGGCGGCTGAGGGCGTGGTGGTCTATCACGGCAAGGGCTGCCCCAACTGTAACGGTACCGGCTATCGGGGCCGGGTGGCGCTGTATGAAGTCATGAAGGTGGATGACAGCATCCGCAACCTGATCTTCCAGGGGGCCAGCGCGGATGAAATCAAGAAGGACGCCATCAGTCACGGCATGGAAACCCTCCGCATGAGTGGTATCCGCAAGGCCCTGGAAGGGGTGACCACGGTAGATGAGGTGTTTAACAACACCATGGCCGATTAGCGCAGGTAGAGGGAGTCGGTTTACCGATGTCAAACAGTCTATATCAGTTGTTGCAAACCATGGTGGAGGCGGGTGCCAGCGATCTGCACATCACCACCGGGGTGCCCCCCACCATGCGCTTGAATGGTGAGATGACCTCCGTTCCGGGGATGGAGCCGGTGTCCGCATCAGAGGCCAAACGGCTGGCCTACAGCATCCTCAACGACGCCCAGCGTCACCGCTTTGAAGACAACAACGAACTGGATTGCTCGTTTGGTGTGAAGGGCATTGCCCGTTTTCGGGCCAATATTTTTGTGCAGCGCGGTGCGGTGGCGGCGGCCTTTCGGCTGATTCCCCACGGTATCCCCACCATGCGTGATTTGAAACTGCCCAACGTGGTGCAGACCATCAGCGACCGTCCCCGTGGGCTGGTGCTGGTCACTGGCCCCACCGGCTCCGGTAAGTCCACCACGCTGGCGTCGATGATTGATCATATCAACGACAACCGCAAGGGCCATATCGTTACCATTGAAGACCCGATCGAGTACCTGCATCCCCACAAAAACTGCGTGGTGAACCAGCGTGAGGTGAACTCGGATACCAAGGACTTCGGTAGCGCCCTGAAACACATTCTGCGGCAGGATCCGGACGTGGTGCTGGTGGGTGAGATGAGAGATTTAGAGACCATTGAGGCCGCCTTGACGCTGGCAGAGACCGGTCACTTGACGCTGGCCACCCTGCATACCAACTCCTGTGCCCAGACCATCAACCGGATTGTGGACGTGTTCTCCCCCAACCAGCAGCCGCAGGTACGGTCCCAGTTGGCGCTGGTGCTGGAAGGGGTCATTTCCCAGCAGTTATTGCCCAGGAGCAATGGCGACGGGCGTTGTCTGGCCATGGAGATCATGGTCCCCAATTCGGCCATTCGCAACCTGATCCGCGAGGACAAGGTGCACCAGATCTATTCGGCCATGCAGACCGGTCAGGGCCAGTTTGGTATGCAGACCATGAACCAGTCGCTGGCAGAGTTGGCGGCCAGTGGTGATATCAGTACCGAAGAGGCCATGTGGCGCTCCAGCAACCCCACCGAGCTTAAAGCCATGTTTGAACGCATGGGCATGGGCGTGGTGGCGCTGGTTGATTAATCGCTTTTTGATGCCGTTCAAGGCAGACAGTTAACGGCGGCGAGGCCATCGGCTGCCGCGACGACAAGAGGATCTGAGTATGGCTACATACGCATGGGTGGGTCGCAACCGACAAGGCGCAATCCAGAAGGGTGAGCTGTCCGGTGACAGCAAGGAGGATGTGGCCCGCGCACTGCGCCGCCAGAACATCCTTGCCACCTCGATCCAGCGCAAATTGTCGAGCCTTAACATCGACATTCCTGGCATGGAGCAGAAGGTCCATGCCAAGGATGTGGTGATCTTTACGCGCCAGTTTTCCACCATGATCGACGCCGGTCTGCCGCTGGTGCAGTGCCTGGAAATTTTAGGCGAACAGACCGCCAACAAGACCCTGTCAAAGTGCATCAATACAGTGCGTATGGATGTGGAGGCCGGCTCGACCTACGCGGATGCCCTGCGCAAGCACGACAAGATTTTTGACGATCTGTACTGCAACATGATTGCAGCCGGTGAGGCGGGCGGTATTCTGGATGTAATTCAGCGCCGTCTGGCGGCCTACATGGAAAAAGCGATCAAGTTGAAAAAGAAGATCAAGGGTGCGTTGATCTATCCGGCTTCGATTGTGGCCATCGCCGTGGTGATTATGGCGGTGTTGATGATCTTCGTGATTCCGGTGTTTGCCGACATGTTCAGCAGCTTTGGCAGCGAACTGCCCGGCCCCACCCAGATGGTGCTCAATATGAGTGACTTTATGGTGGATCACATTGGTCTGATTGCCATCGCTATTGCCGGTATGGTTTTCGGCCTCCGGGCGATCAACAAGACTGCCCGTGGCCGTTTCGCCATCGATACCATCATCCTCAAATCGCCGATCTTCGGTGAGCTGATCCGTAAGGCCAGTGTGGCCAAATTCAC
The DNA here is from genome assembly GCA_026994095.1 of Nitrospira sp. GTDB lineage: Bacteria > Nitrospirota > JACRHL01 > JACRHL01 > JACRHL01 > JALWRU01. Next base: position 6,046 of record JALWRU010000223.1, read on the forward strand.
CCGTACCTTGGGGACACTCATCAGCTCGGGTGTACCGATTCTGGAGGGGCTTAAAATCGTCGCCTCCACCGCTGGCAATACGGTGGTGGAAAAGGCCATCGACAAGGCCCGTGCCAGCATCAGCGAGGG
>JALWRU010000224.1 GCA_026994095.1 Nitrospira sp.
TCCTTGCAGGCTTTCGGGTGTTGGGCTTGCGTCCCCCCATTTTTTTACAACTCAACCGTGGTGTACGCACTGCGGGCCATTGACGGTAGTCGCTGATGAAGGTGATTGCCGTTTTGGTGATGTCGGTTGCCGTGGCCACCCGTTGCGATGGGTGTGCCGACGTGTTGACCAACGATTTTAATGTGTAGGAGGAAATGTCATCGCTGTTGACCAACGAGTGAATGACCAGATCAAGGTGGCAACGGTACGCGTTGTTTCCCAGGATGGTGAGCAGTTGGGGATTCTGTCCCTGGAGGCCGCCCTGGAAGCCGCCCGCGAAGCCGGGCTGGACCTGGTAGAGGTGGCACCGCAAGGTGAGCCGCCAGTCTGCCGAATTATGGACTTCAGCCGCCACCGGTTCCAGAACCGCAAGCAGAAGCAGAAGAACAAGGGCGGCAAGGTCAATCGTGCCGGTCAGGTGAAGGAGGTCAAGTTCCGGCCTCGTACCGACGATCACGACATTGATTACAAGATCAAAAACGTGCTGAAGTTCCTCGCCAATGGCCAGAAGGTCAAGGTCAGTCTGTTTTTCCGGGGGCGTGAGCGCTCTCGTATTCAGATGTACAGCGAGGCGTTTATGCCAAAGGTGATCGAGCGAATTGGTGAGGCAGGGGTGATTGAGCAGGACCCACGGCAAGAGGGCAACTCGGTTTCAATCATGATTGCACCACGTTCTCAAAAGTAGTATGCTAGCCGACTTTCGTCGCACGTGTGTTGTGCGGCGAGGTCAATTTGTACCGTTTGTTATCGGGGATTCGAGATGGCTCGGCAAAAGTTAAAAACCCACCGTGGCGCCGCCAAGCGTTTTTCTATTACCAAAAGCGGTAAAGTGAAGCGTAACAAGGCGTTTGGGCGGCATATCCTGACCAAAAAGTCCGCCAAGCAAAAGCGCAACCAGCGCACCAGCGGTGTGGTCTTTGAAGGGGAAGCCAAGACCATCAAGCGGTTGATGCCCTACGGGTAATACCCCAACTGCCGGAGTTTCCGGCCTGATCTTTTTCGTGTAGAGGACCCCATGCCGAGAGTAAAAGGCGGGATTAAGACCCGTCGTCGTCATAAAAAATATCTCAAGATGGCCAAGGGCTACGTCGGTGGCCGCAGCCGCTTGTATCGTACCGCCCGCGAAACCGTTGAGCGTGCTGGCGTCTTTGCCTACCGTGATCGCCGGGTTAAAAAACGTGAGTTTCGGCGGTTGTGGATTGCCCGTATTGGTGCGGCTGCCCGTGAGTGCGGGTTGTCCTATTCGCGCTTTATGGAAGGTCTGCGCAAGCAGGAGATCAGCTTGGACCGTAAGGCCCTGGCCGACCTGGCAGCCAATGATCCCGCCACCTTCGCCCAACTTGCGGAGCGTGTTAAAGCGGCATAGCCCCGGTAAACAGGGGTCGAAGATTCAAGGCCTCCGCGCGGCAGTTGCGGGGGCCTTTTTTTGTAAGGGGGGCCGATGATCGTTCGTCGTATTCAGGTGTGGCTGTTACCCGTTGGTGTCCTGCGGATTGTATGGGCCGCGTTGGTATTGACCGCATTGGGTACCGGAGCGTCAGCGCAGACGATCCCTGCCAGTGTCTTGCAAAATCTTCCCCCCTCCTTGCAAGCGCAGCTACCCAGGCAACTCGGTGATCTGGGTGAGGTCTCCAGCGGCTTGTCCCGGATTACCCCCAAACCGGATGCGGTTACGCCTGATAAAGTTAAGCCGGTATCGCTACGGCTACCGGTAGCCTCGACACCCAACAAGATCATCGGTTTTGGCGATGTGCTTGAGGTCTGGTTGCAACCGGCAGACGCGTCCCCGGACGCCGACCGAACGCCTTTGGTCTATCGCGTTGCAATTGACCAGGAGGGAATGTTGCGGGTTCCTGGCGCGCCTGCGGTGCCGGTGGTGGGTCTCAGTGCAGCACAGGCGACGCAGCTTTTGGCCGGACTGCCCGGCATTGGTGACAGTTCGCTACGTTTGACCGTTCTTCCTGCCACTGAACGGCTATCCGGCCTTGGCGTGCGACCGTTTGGTTACCAACTGTTCTCCAATCCGTCGGCCCTGCGGTCCGACCCGCTGATGCCCATTCCCGAGGGGTATGTGATCGGTCCGGGAGATCTGTTCCTGATCCAGATGTTTGGTAGCGAGCAGGGGGACTATGAGCAGGCGGTCACGCGGGACGGTACCGTGGTGCTCCCCCGTTTTGGCCCCATACAGGTGGCAGGATTGCCGTTTGAAAAGGCTCGCAAGGCGATACAGGCACGGGTTTCCAAGCAGGCCATTGGTGTGGAGACCAGCGTCACGTTGGGGCCGCTACGCTCGATCCGGGTGTGGGTGGTGGGCGACGTGGCCCGGCCGGGGCCGCACCGGGTGACTGCGGTAGCGGCACCTCTGGATGCGTTGTTTGCGGCTGGGGGAGTCCAGTCAAAGGGGAGTCTGCGTCAAATCAAGGTGCGCCGGGACGGCCGCGATCTGGCCACCATCGATCTGTATCAACTGCTGTTGAACGGTCGGGGAGGCAGTCATCTGCGCCTGTCTCAGGACGATGTCATCTTTGTACCGCCGGTGTCCGCACAGGTGTCGGTGGCAGGGGAAGTGCACCGGCCCGGAACTTACGAACTGCTTGCTGACGACGACTTTGCCGAGGTATTGAAATTAGCGGGCGGAATTGCTACTGGTGGCAATCGGGCCTCGATTCGCCTGCAACGTCTGGACCCCCGTTTTGGGCAGCAGGTCTTTGACCTGGGCCCATCTGAGCTATCCCGGCTGGCCAAAGACGGGGATGTGTTGCGCGTATTTCCGCTGCATGATCGCCCCTTCCACGGGGTCACCCTGCGGGGGAGTGTGGTCACGCCCGGTGTGCAACCCTGGCGACCGGGCATGCGCTTGCTGGACCTGTTGCCTCCAACGGCCATCGCTCAGGATGCAGATCTTCACTACGTATTGATTCGGCGCCAGTCGCCGGTCGGGACGGGTAAACATTACCTTCAGGCCGATTTGATTTCCGCACGCGCCCAGCCGGCGTCTGAACACAATCCGTTGTTGGTGCAGTACGACGAGGTGGAACTGTTTTCCCGTCATCAGGATCGGGCGGCGTTGCTGGCCGTCGAGACCCAGGCGCTGGCCCAATCTGCCGAGGCAGGTCGCGTGCAAAACCAGACGGTAATGGTCAGTGGGCTGGTCCGGTTTTCCGGGCGGTATCCGCTCACAGAGGGCATGCGGGTGAGTGATCTGCTGAAGGCGGCTGGTTCGGTGACCGAGCGGGCCTATCTGCCCCGGGCAGAACTGATACGCTTTTCGCTGGCCGAGGATGGGCAGTCGCGCATAACTCATCGACGTTATATCGACCTGCAACAGGTGTTGGCCGGTGTAGCCGGTGCCGATCTGCCATTGCGATCGGATGACCGCGTGATGGTGCGGGCCACGCCGGATTGGCAGGGGGATTTGGTCAAGGTGGCCGGGGAGGTGATCTTCCCGGGGACCTACGTCATGACCCCTGGAGAAACGCTGGGTGACCTGATTGAGCGGGCTGGCGGGTTAACCAGGGACGCGTTTTTACAAGGCAGTGTTTTTACTCGAAATCTGGTACGTGAACGAGAACAGCGCGAGTTGGACCGGCTGGCCAACGAATTTGAAAACGAGATGGTGCGGATTGCCGCCAGCCCGGAAGCGTTGGGTCGCACCGATGGCCAGGGCAAAGCGTTGTTGGCCGGGCAGCAACTCCTGGCGAGGCTTAAGTCGGTCAAGGCGGCAGGCCGCCTGTCGGTGCAACTGACACTCCGTGAGGATGGTCGTATTGACGGGGAATCCGACCTGGCTTTGATGGATGGGGACGTGCTGACCATCCCCCGCCGACCTGATTCGGTGGCAGTGGTCGGCGAGGTGTATCATGCGACTGCCCACCGTTTCCGGGATGGGCAGTCGGTGCGCAACTACCTGAAGCAGAGCGGTGGCATCAACCGGCGCGGTGACCGCCGCCATGTGCTGCTGGTCCACGCCAACGGCTCAGTGTCATCGGTGTCATTGGGGTGGTTGCGGAGCGGAGGCAAGGTAACGTTGGGTGATACCGTGGTGGTGCCGCTGCGCATCCGAACCTTCTCTGGCCTTAAACTGGTCACCGATATCACGCAGATTATGTACCAGTTGGCCTTGACGGCGGCAAGTGCCAAAGCCATCGGAGTCTTTTGATGGAGGCACCGCTACAGCCCCATCCGGGCACCGATGAAATCGACCTGCTGGCCTATTGGCAGGTGCTGGTTCGCCGTTGGAAAGTCATCGCCGGGGTGGTTTTTGTCCTGACCTGTGCGGCGATTGCGGCTGCCTTGCTGATGACACCAATCTATCGGGCGAAGGCGGTGGTGGTGCCGGTAGAAGACGGCGAGTCCGGCGGTGGGATGGGCGCGCTGGCCGGCCAGCTAGGCGGCTTGGCGTCACTGGCAGGGGTATCACTTCCGTCAGGTGGAGGGGGCAAGTATCAGGTAGAGGTCATGACCTCAAGGGCATTTACCGTGCGTCTGGTAGAGGATAACGACCTGCTGCCGTTGCTGTTCCCTGATCAGTGGGATGACGTGCGGCGGGTATGGACGGTGCCTGAAGAAGACGTGCCGACCCTGTGGGATGCCTATCGAACATTTGAGGATATCCGGACGGTATCCCAGGACCGTAAGACCGGCTTGGTGACCCTGTCGATCGATCATCCGGACCCGGATTTTGCGGCAATGCTGGTGGGGCTGCACATCGATACCCTTAACCGGTTTTTGCAGGCCAAGGCGATTGCTGAGGCCCAGCAGAGCATCGTATTTTTGACAGAACAGGCCGAGCAGACCGGCAACGTGGAGATGCGTCAGACCCTGTTTCGCCTCATTGAAGCGCAGACCAAGCGGTCAGTGCTGGCGCGGGTACGGGACGACTATGCCCTGCGAGTGATTGACCCGCCAGTACCTCCAGATATTCCAGAGCGTCCCAAAAAGAAGCTGATTGTACTTCTTGCGGTGGTAGTCGCAGGTTTTCTGGGGGTCCTGTTGGCATTTTTTCTGGAATTTATAGCGTCCCGTCCCGCCCAGGCGCCTGACGACCAGCCCTAGCGCAGGTCGGTATCATCCGACTCGGCGGTCGGCTCCTGGCGGCGGCCAAACCACTGGGCGCAGAGGATGCCCAACTCATATAACACCAGTAGCGGGACCACCATCAGGCACTGGTTGAATACGTCCGGTGTGGGTGTCAGCACGGCGGCGACGACAAACGCCCCCAACACGGCATATTTGCGCTGTTTACGTAGCGACTCCGGGGTGACGATTCCCATCTTTGCCAGCAGCGTAATGGTGGGTGGCAACTCAAAAATCAGTCCAAACGCCAAAAACAGTTTGACCGCGAAATCAATGTACGACCCGATCGCCAGCATAGGGGTCAGGTCGCCGGTTTTGTAGCCCAGAAAAAAGCCGATAGTAAACGGGAATACTACCCAGGCGCAAAAGGCCATGCCCATCAAAAACAGCAGCGAGGCGACGGTGACAAATGCCAGCCCCAGCTTGCGCTCGTGGGGGTAGAGGCCCGGCTCCAGAAACTTCCAGACCTGGTAGAGGACCGCAGGGGAGGCCAGCAGAATGCCTCCCAGCAGCGCTACCTTGAGGTTGGCCCAAAAGGCCTCTGCCGGAGAGGTGAAGATCAGCGGTTGGCTGAGTGGGCGCGACATCCACGAGATGATGTGCTCCGACACAAAAAATGCCAGTCCGACACCGATGGCAATGGCAATCGAGGCCCGCACCAACCGGGTGCGGAGCTCGTCCAGGTGGCCAAAAAACGGCATTCGTTGCTCGCCGGGGTGATCTCCTGGTGTCACGGTGCTATCGGTCAGCAGGAGGCGTACGGGAGGAGAGGTCAGCGTCCTCTCCAGGGGTGGCCCGTGGGCCGGTCATTTCTGCGGAGATGTCAGCCCTTTCGGGTTCGTCGGGCGATGCGAGGGCTGCGGTGGGAGCGCTTGAACCGGTGGTCGCAGGTGGCTGACTATCTTCATTTGACTGAGCGGATGGTCGGCGGATCTCGCGCTCCATCTGTTGCTCAAAAGAACGGGTAGCCGCACGAAAGCGTCCCATGGCTCGACCGATGGTCTGGGCTAATTCTGGTAACCGTTTGGGGCCGAACACCATCAGCGCCACCA
>JALWRU010000225.1 GCA_026994095.1 Nitrospira sp.
ATTCTAGGCCATGGTCAACTGAATTTCAACTGAAAAAGAACAGAAAAAGAAACCGGGAAACACCCCCCGGGATGAGGGGTGTGTCCCGGTAATGGGATTACGCCGTTTTCAGGTGCAGCTTGTTGATCATGAGATCAAACAAGGCTTCACCCAATTCGGCAACATCATTGATGACCCGGTGTTCGGGAAACAGCCCTTTTACGGCCATGGTCTGTATCCCGATGCCGACGGTTTCAATGCCAGAGGCACGAATACGCTCCAGCATCTCCATGGCGGCCACCGAATCGTTTGGGTCACCGTCCGTAAGGACGATGAGCACCTTGCGCTGCTCCGGCCGCGTAGCCAGGCGGATAGCACAAGGCCACAGGCTCTGGGCCAGGGGCGTGCCCCCATAGGCGCCAAATTCCCAGCGGCCCAGTTGCAGCGTGGCCGATACGCGCTCTTCCGGCGCTTTTACGCCCAGCACGGCGATATCGCCGTTGTCCGTCCAGGACGGAAACACCGATACGCCGCAGCTGCAGCCCGGCAGGTTTTCGATGGCCTGTGCCAACGCCAGTGCTGATTCCTTTGCCGGGGTGAGCAGGTCATCACCCCAGGTCATGGAGTCTGACGCATCGACCAACACCTCGACTGCCGTGTTGATCGCCTCCTGGCGACGCTTGTGGCGGAAGATGTCGGTTTTCCCCATGGCCACCCGGCTGAGGCGGCGGGGATTGATGCGGCGCCCTCTGCTGCTGTGCGCCACTTCTACCCGCTTCTGGGCCTGGAAGACCTGGGCCAGGGTCCGCTGTACTGCCGCGGTTTCCTGGACAACCCGTTCTGGATTGAACGGGTCGTTGGTGAGCACCCGGGGGGCATCGACCACTTCGGCCATTTCCCCGGCCCAACCGGTTTCTTCGCCGTCATCATTGGCGTGCTCATTGAGCAACGCCTCCAATGCCTGGCCCAGATCATCATCGACCGGCCCTTCGGCATCAGGGTCGATGGCCAGCTGGCCTGCCCTGTTACCGGTGTCGCCTTCGGTTTCATCCTCGGAATCATCCCCGGCCTCACCGTTGCCGGTTTCGTCAGAGTCATCCTGTTCGGAATCATCCGCTTCACCGTTGCCGGTGTCGGTGTCATCCAGCTCGGAATCATCCGCATCACCGTTACCAGCGTCGGAGTCATCCTGTTCGGAATTATCTGCATCATCGTTACCGGCGTCGGAGTCATCCTGCTCGGAATCGTCCGCTTCACCGCTGCCGGCGTCAGAGTCATCCTGCTCGGAATCACCCACGTCCTGTTGAAGCAGCGCGATGATCTCATCCGCCAGTGGAATGAGGTCGCCCTCGGAGGGTGCGGCGCCGGCGCGGCGGATGATGCCATCGATCTCATCGACCAACTCATCTGACGTCCTGGCGACCAGTTCCTCACGAAGCTGGTTCATCCGGGGCTCCACCGCCGTCTGGTTGTTCACCAGGTAGCGGCCCCGGACCAACATATAGTTGGTTACCAGGGAGTTCGGCGTGGCGCCCCGCAGTTTTTCTTCATCCGTCGGGGCGAAGGATTTTCCTGTCAGGACCATGTACTGCACAATGTCCTGCAGGATACGCCTGGCGCCCGGGTAATTCTTGATTACCTGTGCCTCCATGCGGAACTCCTCCATCGCCCGAACCAGCGAATGCCCGAACGGTGTCGGGTGTTTCACGCTGTAGTCCGAGAAGCGGATGTGCCCACCCTCGTGGGCCGAATAGCCCAGGGCAAGGATATGCGCGGCCCGCCCTTCCGGCAGCGGCGGGACATTGACCACCGCCTTGCCGGTGTCGGGGTCGTACTTGGCGTACGCCGTGCCCGCATGGGACACGAAGCGCAAGCCGGTGTGACCCGCCACCACCGTCGCGATGGCCCGCCAGGACGCATTCAGGCTGCGGTTTTCCCGTCCGTCAGGGACGTGCGGGAAGACCGCAGCCAGTTCTTCTTCATCAATCATCGTTTTCTCCAGGGACACACCCCTGCCAGGGTGTGTCCAACAATAAATTCGTCTCGTGGCAGCGAGAATCAGAACAGGAAGCCTGAGTAGTCCGGCTTCTCTGCCGTTTCGGGCTGGGGTGCTGGTGCGGTGTTGGCCGCCTCGCCGTTGCCGGTTTCGGATTCGGCTTCCAGCTCCTCGATGACCTCCTCCCCGGCGATTTCCTCCAGGGCCTGGTCGATATCGCCGGCCGCGTGACCGGGAATCGCCAGGTCCCCTTTGGCGAAGCGCAGGGTCAGGACCGTGAGGTCCTGGTAGAGGCTTCCGGCAATGGTGCCGCTCTTGGGCATTTTCCCCAGCAGTTCGTCGATCTGCTGGATACCCTGGTCGGCCACCGGATTGAGGAAGCGGCAGGCCGCCAGCTTGCGGCGCATGCGCTTCATGGGACCAAGGACCCGGATGCCGGCCTCGTCGCGCCCGCGAAGCGTGCGCTCCCAGGAGGCTTCCGCGACCTGGGCAATTTCCTTGATCAGGGTATTGCCCAATTCCTCGGCTTTCTCCGCCATACGACCATCGTCCCGCTTATCCGGGGCGAAGCCGGTGATGAAAAAGCCGTAGGAGAAGCGCTTTTTCACCTCGCTATGGGAAAGGGTGGATTTGCGAATCCACTCGCCCCATTCGGCGTTAGCCGCTACCCATTCGTTCACGTAGGACGGATAGTTGGCCAGGAACCTCTGGAGCTCTTCCTTATATTCCTTCTCGATTTCTTCGAGCCGGAGGATGAGGTCGTCGACCTCCGCATCCGGGATCGCGTAGATCCCGCTGCGGTCCTTGAGTTGCGTGCCCACCGCCATACAGGCCTCGTGGGCCTGATTGCGGAAGCGCCGGAACGGCCGCAGGTGTTTGGTGTCGATCACCTTCTTGGAGAACGACTTCGCTACCTTTTCCGGCGGGAGGTCGCCGCTGATATGGCGTTCCTCCCCCAGATCCTTCAGCTGGGACTGGCGTTCGCCGCCCCAGACCGATATCTCGATGGCGACCAGAGACATCTGGTCGAATATTTGGGCTGGTGCTCCCATGTTGGTTTCTCCTGCAGGTCGTCATCCCGCTGTTTGGTTTCGATGCCGGTGACGAGCCGGTTGCGTTGAATGGTGACGCTTTTTACCTCGCGTTAAGAGGGCTCCGAAAGGAGCAAAGCCGGTTGCGCATACGCTGTTCACTGTGCGCCGTCGCGGCGGTCAGTGAACAGAGCACGTTCCGTATGAAAAAAGGGGGCGCCAGCCCTACCGAACAATTCGGTAGGGCGGCTTCCCAACTATCAGAAGAGAAACTTGGCCATCGGGTGGTCATTCTCCGATGGGGCCAGGTTCCCCTTGATGCCCGGGGCCGATTTTATATCGGCTTTGGGAGCCGGCTTGGGAGCCGGCTTGGGGGCCGGTTTTGGCGGGTTCGGGTTCTGCTCGCTCGCCAGGACCTCGAGGTACTTGGCGGGCGGCTGGTACTCCTCGTACCCCTTCCGCTTTTTGGATTTCTCCAGCTCCCAGGCCTTGTCCGGGCCGTTGGAGTGGTGCGGGTACACCACCTGGCGGAGCTTCGAGCCGAAACGGCCATACTTGGCCACCACTTTGTCCTGGAATTCCAGGATGTGGTAGACCTTATCCGACGAGTCGTCGGTGTATCGGAGGTAAGTCACCCGGCGCGGACGTTCGCTACTCATCGCCGGATCCCCCGTATACCGGACCGTCCACCGGGCTCACGCCCTTGCGGCGGGCCTGTTCGAGGTAATCCTCGAAATCGGCGTCCACCGTCCGGGCGAGGTCGTACAGCACCTCGACCTCACCCTCGGGCAGCCCGTTGGTGAACGCGTGGGCCAGCCCCAAAAACATGGGGTGGACACCCCGGGCGTGGGCGGCGTTCTTGAACGCCTCCGTGAACTTGGCCCAGCGGACCAGGATACGGGATGAGAGCGCCGCGTTGAAGTTCACCGCGGGGTTCTCCGCAGCCGTTCTTGCCGCGTTCGCCACCTCAACCATGGCCTCCAGGTCAGCCTCTCCCAGCTGGGTTGTCACCCGCTGGAGAATGGCCACTTCCTCCTCCTTTGAAGGATAAGGCACCTTCAGGAAGGAGAACCTGGAGAGCGTCGCCGCGTTCTGCAGCTTGGTGCCCAGGTATGCGGCATTGCTCATGGCGTCTGCGCCCGTGGTGTTGCCACAGGCGATAAAGCGGAAGCCCGGCGCCGGCTTGATCACCTCGCCCCCGTTGTCATCCAGGGTGAGGTTCCCGCCGGCCAATACGTTGTTGGCCTCCGCCAGCTGGTCGGGCGGGGTAAGATCCGCCTCGTCGACCACGAACCAGCCGCCGGTCAACATGGCCAGCGGCAGGGGGCCGTAGTTAAACACGGTTTCCCCGTCCATCAGCCCCATGCTCCCAACCCAGCGGCTGAAAGCGTCCTCGTTTTTCCCGGTGGTGTAAAACACCGGAATCTCCAGGCGGGCGGCCACCTGGAGAACGAAGGAGGTCTTGCCCGATCCCGTCGGCCCCTCGAACCACAGGGGTTCCTGGGTCATCAGGTGATGACCGAGGAAATCCCCCAGGAGACGTTCCCGGAACACGAAGTTCGGGTCGGTCTCGGGGACGTTCTCCCCCCCGGGGCCGGCGGGGATTGCGAATTCATCCGGGGCGGCGATGCCAAAGGCCTGCGCGACCTTTATCGCTTTACTCATATTTTTTCTCCTACAGGTCGTCATCCCGCGGTTTGGTTTCGATGCCGGTGACGAGCCGGCTGGGTTGAATGTGACGCTTTGAACCTCGCGTTAAGAGGGCTCCGAAAGGAGCAAAAACCGTGACTTTCCCCATTGTGTTCTGTTGCCAAAACACAACAGGAAAGCGACGGTTCGCTTTACGGTCGAACAACCACGTCGTCTGACGGGCGGATCACGCGATGAGCTTGTGCCCAAACCCGAATCATGATCGCCAGTGCATGATGATCAAGATGGTGGTATTGCTTCAGAAGGCTTGGCAGCTTCCTTGGTTTTCCGCCGGACAGATACATGGTGTTCTCCCGGGGGTTGTAGCGGTAAACCATGTTCGCCTCCTGTATTGATTGAACCCCCCCGATGGACACCGTGATGCCCATGGGGGGAGTCCAACCAATGGTTGGCAATAAGGGGGGAGTCCCGAAGGACTCCCTGGTTGGTTTACGTTACATGGCCTGAAGGTCAGCCAAGACTTGCTTGGCTTCGGCGAAATTCCCGTAAGCGGGAATCTCTTTCAGGCCCTTCTTCTTCGCCAGCACCTCGATGCGACGAACGAAGCCCCGGGGGACATCGCTCGGCGCGGTGCTGGCCGTGGCCGGGGGCGCCGGAGGCGGGCTCTCGATGGTGGAGCCGGCGGAGTCCTCCGTGGCAGCGTCAGGCGCTGCGGCGGTTTCCTCCGGCGGGCTCGGGAAATCGAGTACGCCAGTCTCCGGCGTTTGGGTCGGCACTACCGCAACGGCTTCCACCGGGGTGGATTCTGCTGCGGTGGCCTCCCCTTCCGGGATCACGGCCTGCGGGGTGTCGGCTTCCTCGAAGCCCCAAAGCTCAGGGTCCCCGGGATAGCCCAGATAGGAGAGCAACCGCTGGAATGCGGCTGTCTCTCCAATCTCGAAGTCCTTGTACTCCGACACCCGGCGCAAGGCCGAGGCGTTGGCCACTATCCTTCCCTCCGGGTTTTCCAGAGAGGCCTGGAAGACCCAGAGGGTCGGATCCCTGTCGGGGTAGGCCTGTCGCGCATCGTGCGTGACGGCCCACCCCTCCAGGGGGCTGTAATCCTTCAGGAACAGGGGCAGCCGTTCCCCGAAGGGAATGTACGGCCGCTCTTGCCCCTGACTGTCAATCAGGGTGATGACAGTAGGGGCTTGGGCTTGATTGCCCATAGCTTCCTCCTGCGGTGGTCAGCCGCTGTTTGAAAAGGAAACCGCCACCACAGCGGTTTCCTTGTTTTCTCTGGACGACACTCTAGGTAAATTTCAGAACGGGATGTCGTCCTCGAACTCCCCTGCCGGTGCCGGTGCCGGTGCCGGCGCATAATTCTGCGCCGGGGCCGCGGCCGGTGCTGCAGCAGTCGCCTGAGCGGGCGCAGCCGCCTGAGTAGCAGGCTGCTGGCCGTTTACACGGCTGTCCAGCATCTGCATTTCATTGGCCACGATCTCCGTGGTGTAGCGGTCCTGGCC
>JALWRU010000226.1 GCA_026994095.1 Nitrospira sp.
AGGGCAAAATCGGCAAAGCGCTCGGTGTACATATAACCGTGGCACTTGGGGCAGTTTACAACGTCTTTCATCTCAAACCTCATAGAAAGGTTCCGCCCCGGGGTCGTCCCGGTGCGCCTATTGGGGATGAGTAATAGCAAAACACGCGCCAACTATTGATTTGAAATGCAACTCACTGTTATTTATGGTTTTTAATAGATCTTCCAGGGGGGTGCCCTGTTCAGATTGGGGGCAATGCGGTCAAATTTGCCAAGTTTTAGCCAGCGACCATGACGGTTTGGAGTCAAGATCCCGGCACTCATGCCACCGCCGTGGCACATTCAGGCGGTACCAGTGAATCCCCCTTTTGCGAACATATCGGTGGCCATCCTGGGGGGTGGTCAAAGCCGCCGCATGGGACAGGACAAACGCCACCTGTCGTTCGCCGACAGCACATTGGCAGACCGCATGATGACGGTAGTGGCACCGCTGTTTGACGACCGGATGTGGGTGGCCGCCGACCCGCCGCCTGACTACTCACAACAATCACCGCTATTTCGGCAGGTCGCCGACCAGGCTGATCTGCCTGCTTGTGCCATGCGCGGGGTGGTCACCGCCCTGTCAGCGGCTCGCCAGGATTGGCTGCTGGTGGTGGCGGCGGACATGCCGTTCCCCTCCTCCGGGTTGATGACCGGCTTGTGCCGGGCGGCGTTGACAGCGGCAGAGGGCACCCGCCTGATCGTGCCGACGGTGGAAGGCATGGCCCACCCGCTGCACGCGGTGTATCATCGCGGGCTGGTTGCCGAGCTTTTAGAGCGGCTGGCACAGCAACAATTCCGGCTACAGCCATTTTGCGAAACCTTCGGTAAGCCGATGGATGAAACGGTCCTGCGCCAGTGGAATCCGGACCTGTCCGGTTTGATGAACATCAATACTCCCTCCGCCTATCAGCAGGCGTTACAACAACTGGAGCGGTCCGACGGACCTTAATCCCCTATGATCTCGTTTGAAGACGCCTGGCAACACATCCTCTCCGCCCTGCCCAAGGGCCGCGAAGAACAGGTTTTTATTGCCGACGCCCTGGGGCGGGTGTTAATGGAAGACCTGTGTGCTGATCGGGACCATCCCCCCTGGGACAATACCGCGGTAGACGGGTTTGCGGTACATGCGACCGACACCGTCGGTGCCAGCAAGGAGACCCCCTGTACCCTGCAACTGGACGGGGTATTGGCCGCAGGCGACATGTGGGATGAACCGGTGCAACCGGGCCATGCCCTGCGCATCATGACCGGCGCACCCATGCCGCCGGGAGCCAATGCTGTGGTGATGGTCGAAGATACACAGAGTGACGATCAGCAGGTGCAGATCTACTGCCCTGCCGATCTGCAGGAAAACATCCGGCCCCGTGGAGAAGACGTCACCGCAGGAAGTGCGGTCCTCACCTCAGGTACCACCCTGCGTCCTGCCCATCTGGGTATGGCCGCCTCATTGGGGCGTTCGGTCGTGCGGGTCACCCGGCGGCCCACGGTTGCAATCCTCTCTACCGGTGACGAGATTGCCGAGATCGACGCCCCCCTCAGCGACCGCCAGATTCGTGATGTAAACTCCCACGCGCTGGCGGCACAGGTGGTCGATACCGGCGCAATACCGCTGCGGTTGGGGGTGGCCAAAGACACCCCGGAGGCCATCCACGACGGTATTGCTGCCGGGCTGGATTGTGACGTGCTGTTAATCTCCGGCGGGGTCTCCATGGGTGATTTTGACTACGTCAAAGGGGTGATGCAGCAGCTTGGCGGAGGGCTGGACTTCTGGAAGGTGCGCATCAAACCGGCTCGCCCGCTGGCATTTGGCACCATTGCCGGAGTGCCCACCTTTGGGCTACCCGGCAACCCGGTATCGTCCATGGTCTCCTATGAACTGTTTGTGCGGCCATTTCTCAACCGGCTGATGGGGCATTCCCGCCCGGATGCCATGACGTTGCAGGCGACCCTCACCGAACCCATCCACAAACGGGCCGGGCGGCGGTTTTTCCTGCGGGGAGTGCTCACCCGGCAGGGCGATCAGTGGCACTGCCGCACCACCGGTCCGCAGGGGTCGGGCATGTTGACCTCCATGGTGCAGGCAGACGTCTTGATCGACCTGCCCGAAACGCTGGAAGGCCCGGTGGAAGCAGGCAGCACCGTCACAGTCCGGCTGCTGTAACCCCACCCGATCCATACTCATCCCGCCCGCGTAACCGACCGAATAGAGGGGTAGTGGTGGTACGGCCTGTGTGATACACGGCGGTACCCTGGTACAACCATTTGGCTGGATTGAAGATACGATGGGTTGGTTACTCAAGCGGCGAGAAAGTCCGGTAGCAACAGCGCAGCCCCCTGCGGCAGCAGCGGGGGACACCGATACGACACCGTCGGCACTCCCCTACGACGTGGCCCTGTTGCGGTTACCGGTACTGGCAGCCTTGCCGGAAGACGACGCAGTGGCCCTGTGTCAGGCCGGTCGCACCCGCAAGTTCAGCCCCGGCGATCTACTGCTCGAAGAGGGGCAGCCCGCCACTACCTGTTATCTCATACTAGAGGGGTCGGCCCGGCTGGTAACGTCACAGGATGACACCATGCTGGAGTCAGGGATGTTACGGGTGGGCGACCGTTTGGGCAGCCTCACGGTAGATCCATCACCCTCGCCGGTAACGGCCCTGGCCGCCTCACCGGTAACGGCACTGGCCATTGAGCCGGGACCGTTTTCCCAGCTTCCTGAGAGCGTGCGTGGTCGGGCCTCCTATGCCCTGGCACGACTGATGGACGAACAGATGGCACAGGCCACCCACACCCAGATGACCCTCACCGCCCGACAGGCACAGATATCCGATGCAGCCCTGTCGCTGGTCACCTTGCGTCAGACCCTGTGTGAACAGTCCGAGATGGTCAAAAACGTGATCTCCAGCGCACCATCCCTGCCAACCTATGCAGGAAAACTGGTGACGCTGCTGCACGATGACGCCGCCTCTGCCACCGATGTGGTGGGGCTGGCCAAGGTCGACCCGTCCCTTGCCGGGGTGGTGTTAAAGAGTGTCAACTCACCTCATTTCAGCCTTAGCAACAACGTCTCCGACCTGCAACAGGCGGTGGTGTTACTCGGTTTTGATCAGGTCTATCAGCTGGTAATCGCCAACGGCGTGGCCACCGCGATGCCCAACAAGCCGGCCTTCAAGGAGCTGTTGCTCCAGTCCAACGCGGTATCGTTCATCGCCCTGGAGACCGCCCGTCTGCTGGGGCTTGAAAAACCCGCCAACCTGGGCACCATCGGCCTCATGCACGGGGTCGGCTACAGTGTATCGCTGTTGCTACAGGAGCAGTTCCCCAAACTGGCCGGATTTATTGAGATGCTGGACCCCGCTCGCATTGGCGGTCTGTTGCTGGCCGAGTGGGGCCTGCCCCAGGTGCTGTGCGACGCGGTCAACTACCAGAATCACCCGCAGTTTTTGCCGCCGTCGGCATTGCCGTCATCCTGTCGCGAGCAGGTGGCGGTGCTGCACCTTTCACGCTTCTGCTACGACCGGCTGCGGGGACAGGACGATGCCCTTGCCTGTGCACCGTTTCTAGAGGATTACATGGCCCTGCTGGGTAGCAAAGAGGCACCAGATACCTTTGTAAAAGGGCGGTTACTCCCTGCCCTGCTGAGCCATTCGGCGACCTATCCGGAGGCCATGCGACGGTTCTTTAGCGAGTGCGAAACACGCGTTTCACCCATGGCCTGAAGCAGCGGCAACCGTTCGATAATAATGTGAATGAGAGGCTGCACCGGGAGACGGAGCCAAAAAGATCAGTCCCGATCAGACCGGTCGGCCAGATGCTCTTCGTTGAGATCGTCATCGAGGATGTCGTCGATGTCATCATCCAGATCATGCAGCGAGTCGCCCTCGTGATCGTCCGCATCTTCTGACTCCAGTCGCGCCACCTCATCAACTTCGTCGTCCCCACCAACGCCTGACAGGATGGGCGGCGAGAGGACATTCAGGTCGTCGCTGTCGTCATCAAATACCACGGCCACGCTAGTGTCCAGATCCCCTTCGTCATGGACCACATCGATGGACATCTGGATATCGGCCAGCACATCACTCAGGTCATCATCTTCAGCCCACGCTACCGGCGACATCCCGGTCACCAGCGCCAGCCCCAATGCGGCAACGCACCACCGTCCTGCCGCCAACCGATTGGTACGACTGTTAAAACCAACACGTTTCATGGTCACACACCATCCACTTGCAGGTCGACGGCCCGTTCCTGGCGGGAACTGCCCTTGGCCATGGACGCCTTCATGGTCCATTTACCATTGGCAATACCACGCACGTGGAACGGAATCAGGTTGCGACCTGGCTCCAGCCGCCCTTGCCACGTGAGCGATGAAACATTCAGCATCTGGCCATTTTGCACCAGCCGCACACCCGACGGTAACGACAGCGTAAATTGCACATCATCGACTGCCCGGTCCGCTCGGAACCAGATGCGCACAACCGCATCGCTTCCAACCCCAACGGCGACCGGTTTGGCGACGGCAGGCAGGGTACGGGTTGAGGGTTGGGCCAGGGTATAAAAATTGTCGGTGGGCGGAGTAACCTCCGGCGCGAACGGCCCACTCCACAAGGTCAATGCCAGCATGGCAGCCACCGCTCCACCCGCTACAAGCTGTGGTGGCAGCACCAGTCGGGAGAACCAGGTGAGCAGTCGCGAAGGGCGCGGGGCAATTGCCGTAGAAAGGTGCGCCGACTCCTGCCGGATGCGTGCAGACAACCGCTGGGAAAAGCCCTGCGGTAACACCGGCGAGGGAAGTTCGTTCAACCCGGCGACCACCAGCCGCATACTGTCCAGGTCGGCCTGACAGCCGGGGCAGCTCAATAGATGAGTCTGTGCCCGCACACGGTCATGGGACGCAAGGGTGCGGTCCATCAAATCAGCCAGTTGGCCGTGGGTCCATGTGCATTCGGGTGTCATCATGATCGTCTCGCACTAGTTTAGACGATCATCCCCCCCGAAAAGTTCCTTTCTAAGGCATTTTTTTGGGCGAATATCGGTCACCCTACCGGCAGAACTACACCAGTTGGCTGCGAAGGCGATCCCGCGCTCTGGCCAGTCGGCTCTTGATAGTGCCCACCGCCACATCGATCAGGTCGGCCATTTCATCGTAGGAGCAGCCTTCAATATCCCGCAAAACCAATACCTCGCGCAGCTTGGGCGGAAGATGCTGCAACGCCTCGGACAGACGGTCCTGCATCTCGGCCTGTCGAGACATCTCGGAGAAGCGCACCACGGCCTCTGCGGTCATGTGAGACGGCTCTTCGAGCATCATGTCCGGGTCTTGATCGGCCTCGCGCAGGTCCAACGCCTGCCGTTTACTACTTTTGATGTGGTCAATCCAGGTGTTCCGCAAAATACGGTGTAACCATGTAGACAGGCGCGACTGACCAGAAAAGCTGGAAAGGGAGCGGTAGGCCTTGATGAAGGTATCCTGGCTCAAATCTTCTGCCAGGTGCACATTGCCACAAAGGCGCAGGGCGTAGCCATACAGGGGGCGCTGCAGCGGTTCAATGAGGGTTTCAAACGCCTCCGCATCACCGGCGACCGCTGCCCGTACCAGACTGGCCTGCTCGGCCCGATCGTATGCCGGAGTTTCCGGCACCACGGTGCCGTGATGGGTACGCACCCTCACGGACGACGTTCTGAATTGTAGTGCAGTTACGTCAGCTTCGTTCAATGAGCCGGACCTAATATTACGCGGTTGCTGGTTATCCCACCCCCCAATAACAACGTGCCCAAGGGTCCAGTTCCTTCAGGCCGAGGGTGTCACACAGCCGCGTTACAGCATCGCGTCCAACGTCGGATTGCCCAATCGATAGTAGGGCTGGCCGTGTTGTGTGGCACAAAATCTGCGATCTGCTGAATCGCCCAGATGTGCACATGCGGCGGCAATCGCCTCTGCGTGACGATGACCTGTCTTTGCAAACACCGCGCCACTTATACATTGGCGCCGATCAGAATGCTCTTTTTGGTGGCACCGAGCTTCCAGAGCCGCAGGATCGCGAGAGATTTCACCCCGGGCCAGAAACCCCAAACCGTTAAAACAGCCCTGTCGAGACAGTCCCTCTAACTGACTACAGTGCTGTGAGATGATGGTTAATGCCC
>JALWRU010000227.1 GCA_026994095.1 Nitrospira sp.
ATGCCCTGTCGCTGGACGATATCAAGACCGAAACCCTGTCCGATGGCACCATTGAGATGCTGCCGACAGAGGGCGCAGGTGGTGACGAACCGCTGACCGAAACCGTGTTGCCCGCCGCCAGGGTGGTGGCGTCCGACGAAGGCAATGGCAGTTCGTCGGTGTCGCTGGTGATGCCGGGGTTTTATACCTCGATTGAACTGGTAGGCAACGAGTCAGACGGGCAGTCCCCGGCCATCGACCCGGCCCGCGTGAACACCGTGGTGGAGACGGTGCTGCGTATGCAGCGCGCCCGCCAGACCAATTCAGACATCAAGCCGCCGCTGGATCTGGAGACACGCATGTCAGAGCTGGTCAAGGAGTTGATCGCCCAGCCCGACGATCTGGCGGCCGTGCGTGCCCTGTCGCGGCTGGAATTGGGCGAGACCGGCCCGGCCATGGAATATCTGTCCGGGCGGGTGGCCCGCTACGAGGCGCAAGTGGAGACATCCCGCCGACGGGCAGCGGACTCCCTGCGGACATTGGGGGATTTGATGCTGATCGGCGAGGGGGGCGAATCGCGCTCGGCCTATCGTGATGCGGTCGCCATGAACCCCCGTGATGCCACCGCATGGGTGCGGCTGGGCATCTCCCAGGATCTGGCCGGGGAGCTGCAAGCGGCGGAGCAGAGCTACGTCAAGGCGCAGATTCTGGCGCGCTACACCAAGGACCAGACCACGCAGGTGGAGGTGGGGCTGCGGCTGGGTGATGTACACCGCTCCTACGGCAATCTTGATCAGGCCGAGCGGCTCTACGAGCATGGTCTGAAGCTGGCGGAGGCGTTGGGGGATCAGACCTCGGCCCTGCGGCTGGCCACACGTCTGGGAGCGCTCTATCAGAAGCAGGGTCGGGTCGCCCTGGCAGGGCAGATGTACGAGCGTGTTGTGACCATGGGTGAAGCCATCGGTGACGCTTCGCAACTGCTCGAGTTGTATTCGTTTTTAGGGCAGACCCACCGCAAGTCCGGGGCGCTGGATTTGGCTGCGAAGGCCTATGAAAAACGGCTCGTTTTGTCATCCCGGGTGGGCGACAGTATGGCCATGATCGCCGATTTGACCGTGCTGGGCGAACTCGAGCAAGAGCAGGGCGATCTGGAGGGAGCGGAGCGCCGTTTTACCCAGCTTCTGGAGTTGGATCAGCAGTTGGGTCGGGGGGCGGCGCAGGCCCATGACCATGTATTGCTGGGCAGTATTTCGGCCAAACGCGGCGATCCGATCAACGCCATGAAACATGCCCGTTCGGCCCTGCTGGCCGCCAAAAATGCGGGCGACAAGCCGCTGGAGGCGGAGGCCGAGCGGCTGCTGGGCAGGGTATTGTTGTCGGGCGGCCAGACCGAGCAGGCCACCCTGCATTTCGAGCGGGCGCTGGCGCTGGATCTGGAACTGGACGCACTCCAGTATGTGGCCGACGACTACGCGGTGCTGGGTGAAATTCACGTCAGTCAGGGGCGGATGGATCAGGCCATCTCCAACTGGCAGTCGGCCCTGGACGGGGCCATCGCCATGGACCGCCCGGAACTGGCCGCGCAGGCCTCTTCCGCCTTGGGCGGGCTCTATCAGAAGCAGGGCGAAATGGCCCCGGCCAAGCGCCTGCTGGAGGATGCGCTGGACTACTATCGGAAGGTCTCCGACCCGGAGGGGCAGGCCCGGGTCTATCATCAGTTGGGCGACCTGTACCTGAGTAAGGAGCAGGCCAAAAAGGCCGAATCCATGTACCGGGAGGGCATTGCCCTGAGTGGTCCGTCCGACCCTGCTGCGCTGGCGCGTTCCTACGGGCGGTTGGGAGATCTGTACGCCCGCAAAGGTGACGCGGATCGGGCCAGCACCCTCTTGATGGATTCACTGGCGCTCTATCGGGAGGCGGGCGACCGGGCCGGTCAGGCAGACGCCTACGGGCGCTTGTCGCGGCTGGGGGCCAGTCAGGGTAACCTGCCGGAGGCGGTCCGTATGTTGACCGAGCGGATTGGCATTCACCGTTCGCTGGGGCAGGATGCGGCGCTGGCGCGGGACCATCACGAACTGGCCAAACTGCACCTGCAAGGCAAGTCGCTGGATATGGCGCAGGCGGCGGCGGGGCAGGCGCTGGCAGCCAACCGCAAGCTTAAGCACGTCACCGAACTGAGCGACAATTTTTTGTTGCTGGGCGATATTCACATGGCCCGCAACGATCCGGATGGGGCCGACGCCATGTATCGGCAGGCCCTTAAAGGTCACCGCCGACTGGGGGATCGGGAGGGTATGGCCCAGACCTATACCCGCATGGCCAATAGCGCCCGCTTGCGGGGTGACAAGGACACCGCTGAAGGCTTTCTGATGCAGGCGTTGACCATGTTTGAGGTGATTGGTAACGGCAGCGCTGCCCACCGGACTGCGCTGGCGCTGGATCAGCTGTAACCCCCCGGCAGGCGCAGGAGCCGGTTGTCAGACGCTTGCCGGATCAAAGGTTTCCACACCAGTTGTGACGACGGCCTGAAGTATCCGCTGGCAGTCGGGTGACAGGCCGCTCCACCCCGCACAACCGCTGGCTGTGCGGGGTTGTGCCCGGCTGTTGAAAATAATGCCCATTATTCCCCATCCTGCTGCCCAATCTCCGTGGGTTTTGCATTTTTTTTAGGCCAAAAACTGGCGGTGCCGGGGGGCTGCAACTACGCCATTGCCAGTCTATTGCTCGAACAGACTCCCCTTATTCGGTAATATGTTTGCTGGCACCAAAGCTGCATAACTATCCACCGCGCATTACCGTCAAACATTTGGCTTTATCGGGTCAAGTGCTTGACGATCGTATCGGTGATGGTCATTTCGGTGGCCTGCAGGTGCGGTCGTTAGTGGTTGGTTGGCAGTGCGGTTGGTTGATATTGGGGGTGTGGGTCCGCCGTTATGCGGACGGGTGGTTGAGGATGTGGTCTGGCCCGGTGGGAGAGAGGGTTCCCTTTGTGAACAAAGGGGGACATCTCGTTGGGGCCCAAGGAATGGTGAATGCCGAGATTTTTTAGCTGCTTGCGTGCGTTGGCCTGTGCCAGTGCCCTGCTTCTGGCTGCCTGTAGTGGCAATGGTCAGGGCGGGGTGCCCACCGGTCCGCCCGTGGCAGTGGGCGGTGGTGGCGTTAAAGGGCCGCTCATCAACGCCCAGGTCAGTGTCTACCCGTTTGACGGCGCAGCCACTGGCTTTAAGGGGCCGCTGGTGGCCGCAGCCACCACCGATAACAGCGCGGCCATTGTCGGCCTCACCCTGCCGCAACCGCTCACTCCGCCCTACATTGTTGAATTTACCAGCGTTACCGGAGGTGCCACCCCCACCACCGATTTGACCACCGGTACGGCACCGGTCATCACCACCATGCGGACCGTGTTGACCCAGGCCATGCTGACTGCCGGCACCCAGGTGTACGCTACGCCGCTTACCACCGTAGCCACCGATGTGGCGGTGTTAAAGGCCGACAGCAACGTGGCGCCGTTTACCGGTGACAACAGCGGCACCACCACCGCTGCCGAATTTGTGGCCGCCATGACCCCGGCAGCCGATCTGGTCACCTCGACCCTCGGTTTTGGTGCCAGTAACAGCGTCGATCTGTTTGCCACCCCGCCGCTGGTGGACGCCACCACCACCACCGCCGCCAGCCAGACCGCCACCGCCCAGTACCGTACTGCGGTCGAGGCGCTTACGGCCATGGCGTTCCAGATGAACGCCTCTGCCGGGGGTGCCAGCACCGATGCCATGCTGGCCGGGCTGGCACGGGATCTGGCCGACGGCACCATCAACGGCATGGAGGGGGCGACCGCCAGCACCGTGGTGACCGCTTCGGCCCTCACCACCCTGACCACCACCGACGTGACCACGCTGGTCATTCCCAATACCGGTATCATGGTGCCGGCCACCACCGTGTCGGTACTGGCGGCAGAGGTGGCCTCCACCGGTGCCACCGCCGATGTGACCGCCCTGGCCAACGGCACCATCACCGCTCCGCCTGCCCCGGCCACCACCGTGGCCGATCTGGATGGCGACTCGGTGCTGAACATCAACGACAACTGCCCCAATGACGTCAACCTGAACCAGCTCGATACCGATGGTGACGGGCAGGGCGATGTGTGCGATCTGGATGACGACAACGACACCATCCCCGACGTTACCGACATCTGCCCGCTGGACGGTGACAACGACTCGGACGGTGACGGCCTCTGTGAAGGCAGCCTGTTCCAGTCTCCGGCCACCGGCGGCAACGACATCTGCCCGCTGGATACCGACAACGACAGCGACGGCGACCAACTCTGCCGGGGCACGGCCTTCCAGGCCCCGGCCACGGGCGGTGGCGACTTCTGTTATCGCGATAACGACAACGATGCGGATGGCGACCGGGTCTGCGTTGGCCCTCTGTTTGACGCCCCGGCACTGGGGGGCAACGACCTCTGTCCGGCTGAAGACGCCACCGGTTTTGACGCCAATCTGGACGGCTGCATCGATACCCTCAACGTGGGCGGCATCATCAACGGTCTGGTGGGCAACGTGGTGTTGCAGAACAACGGTGCCGACAACCTGACCGTGTCGGTGGGCGGGGCCTTTACCTTTGCCACCGCCATCAATGACGGCACCGGCTACAACGTCACCGTGTTGCAACACCCCACCAGCTACACCTGTAGTGTGGCGAACGGCAGCGGCACCCTGGCCGGTTCGGACATTACCAGTGTGGTGGTTACCTGTGCCATCAACACCTATACCGTCGGCGGCGTGGCCAGCGGGCTGGTCGGCTCGGCGGTACTGCGCAACAACGGTGGTGACGACCTGACGGTCAGCGCCAACGGTCCGTTTACCTTTGCCACCCCGGTGAACGACGCTGCGGCCTATCTGGTGACCATCCTGACCCAGCCTGCTACCCAGACCTGTTCGATCGCCACCGGGACCGGTGCCATCGCCGCCGCCAACGTGACCAGTGTGGCGCTGGTGTGCGGCACCAATACCTATGCGGTGGGCGGTACTGTCACCGGCCTGAACGGCACGGTGGTGCTGCGTAACAACGGCATCGACAACCTGACCCTGGCGGCCAACGGCAGCTTTAGTTTTGCCACCCCCATCAACGATGCCACCCCCTATCTGGTGGACATTCTGACCCAGCCCACCACCCAGACCTGTTCGATCACCAATGCCTCCGGCACCGTGGCCGGGGCGCAGGTGGTCAATGTGGGTGTGGCCTGTGTAACCAACCGCTACACCGTGGGCGGTACCGTCAGCGGCTTGAGCGGCTCGGTGACCCTGCAAAACAACGGTGGCGACGATCTGGTTCGTACTACCAATGGTCTGTTCAGCTTTGCCACCCAGGTGGATGACGGCACCTCGTTCCTGGTCAGTGTGCTGACCCAGCCTGCCACCCAGACCTGTACGGTCAGTGGCGGTGGCGGGGTGCTGGCCGGTGCGGATGTCACCAATGTGGCGGTGTTGTGTACCGTCAATACCTACTCGGTGGGTGGTGCCGCCACCGGCCTGACCGGTGCGGTGGTGCTGGCCAACAACGGCGGTGACAGCCTGACCGTCAACGCCGACGGTAATTTTGTCTTCAGCCAGCCGGTGGCCGACGCCACCATCTATTCGGTGGCGGTGGCGATCCAGCCGGTGGGTCAGGTCTGTGTGGTGGCCAACGGCGCTGGCACCATCGCCGCGGCCAACGTGGTCAATGTGGCGGTCACCTGTACCACCAACACCTATACGCTGGGCGGCCTT
The DNA here is from genome assembly GCA_026994095.1 of Nitrospira sp. GTDB lineage: Bacteria > Nitrospirota > JACRHL01 > JACRHL01 > JACRHL01 > JALWRU01. The sequence continues at coordinate 5,745 of JALWRU010000227.1, forward strand.
ATCTCCGGGCTGGTGGGCAACATCGTGTTGCAAAACAACTTTGGTGACGACCTGACCGTCAGCGCCATCGGCGCGTTCACCTTTGCGACTCCGGTGGCCCACGCCAGCACCTACTCGGTGACGGTGTTGACCCCGCCGGCGAGCCAGACCTGTACGGTCGCGGCAGGCACCGGCACGGTGGCCGGGGCGGTCAATACCGTTGCGGTGAACTGTGTCACCAACACCTATACGGTGGGCGGCTCGGTATCCGGTCTGGTAGCGGGCGGCACGGTGGTGTTGCAGAACAACGGTGGTGACGACATCTCCATCAGCGCCGACGGCACCTACACCTTTGCCACTGCCATCAACGACACCACCCTCTATAACGTCACGGTCTTGTCCGAG
>JALWRU010000228.1 GCA_026994095.1 Nitrospira sp.
AAGATCGCTCGCGGTGAGACCGTCGATCTTGTGGGTCCAGACCGCCAGGGTGACCTTGCCCCAGGTGAGATAGATATCCGGGTGATGGCCCTGGGCCTCGGCCATCTCACCCACCCGGTTGGTAAATGCCAACGCGGTCACAAAGTCGGGAAAGGTATATTCCTTGGTCAGGTGGTGGCTCTGCACCACCTGCCAGCCGTTGCCCAACCGGGCAAACAGGCCGCCTAGCGCCTCGCCGGTGAGGGGCGGAACCCCGCCCTTGCAGGGGATGCATTCTTGTGTGGCAAGTTCGGTCATGGTCAGCTCCTGCTGAAGGGTCTGCCTCAGGGTAGACCGGCCAGTAGCGTCCGCGCAAGCAAGGCCCGATGAGGCTGCGCTTCAGCGAGTAGCCGTCAGGGCGAGACTACCCGCCTCGCGGCAGGCCATATAGTCGGCGTAGGTCGGGGTGTAGGGGCTGGCGGTAAAGTGGGCCTCTGGGGTGGCAGGGCGGCGGTCGTGCAGGCGGGTGACCGCCACGTTGCGCCAGCCACAGCGCGCCACCAACTGTTGGTAGCCGTTTTCGTCCAGCAGGTGTACCGGCACCGGCAGCGCCTCCACCCAACGGTGGCTGGAGGGGTTTTCCTGATACAGATCGAGAATCAACCCCAGCCGTGCGCCGGGGGCGGCCACCCGTGCCCATTCGGTCAGGGCGGCGGCCATATCGGCATAGTAGTAGAGGCTCTCTACCGACAGCACATGGCTGAAGGTGTCATCGGTAAACGGCAGTCGGTCGGCGGCGGCTTGCAAAAACTGGCCGTTGCCCTCGCTGGCGCGGGCGATCATGGCAGCAGAAGCGTCGACTCCGGTGGCGTTGCCTGCACCACTGCTCAACGCCTCGCGTACCGCCCAGCCGTTGCCGCAACCCACATCCAGCAGGTGGTGCGACCCGGTCAGCGGCCAGCCACCCAGAAGCTGCCGGGTGACGTCACCGTGGCCGCGCTCCATGGACTGGTCACGGCCCGCCTCCAGCCACCGGTCGAACTCGCGCCCGGCGGAGGCGGCGTGGTCGTCCAGTATCGTGTGATCCGCCGATGTCTGCTCGGCCATGGTCGTTATTCAGCCGCCAGTTTGCGCACAAAGCCGGTTAACAGCCGCACGCCGACACCGTTGGAGCCCTTGGGCAGGTAGTCGGTCGCTTTGGTGCCCCAGGCGGTGCTGGCGATATCCAGATGGACCCACGGTGCATCCCCGGCAAAGCGCCGCAGAAAACAGCCGGCGGTGATGGTGCCACCGGCCCGGCCGCCAGTGTTCTTGATGTCGGCAATATCGCTCTTGATGTCGTCGTAGTACTCTTCCCACAGGGGCATCTCCCAGACCCGCTCACCGGCCACTTCGCCGATCTCGCGGAAGCTGTCCAGGTGCTCCTTACTGGTGCCCATCATGCCGATGGCGTGATGGCCCAACGCCACCACACAGGCCCCGGTGAGGGTCGCGATATCCACCAGCGCACGGGGGTTGTAACGCTGGGCGTAGGCCAACCCGTCAGCCAGTACCAGACGGCCCTCTGCATCGGTATTGATGACCTCCACGGTCAGCCCGGACAGCATGTTGAGCACGTCACCCGGATTGGTGGCGGTGCTGCTGGGCATGTTCTCGGCTGCCACCAGAATGCCCACCACCCGGATGGGCAGGTTCATCTCGCCGATGGCGCGCATGGTACCCAGCACTGCTGCGCCGCCAGACATATCGCCCTTCATCTCTTCCATCCCGGCGGACGGTTTGATGGAGATGCCACCCGTATCAAAGGTGATGGTCTTGCCCACCAGCACCACCGGGTCGCCCTCGGCACCTTTGTGCTCCAGCACGATGAAGCGGGGCGGGCGGGCGGAGCCCTGTCCGACGCCGATCATGCCGCCCATGCCCATCTCTTTCATCTGGACTTCGTCCAGCACCTCCAGGGTCATGCCGTATTCACGGGCCAGATCGGCGGCCTCATCTGCCATCCGTTGAGGGGTGGCGGTGGCGGCCGGGTGGTTGGCCATATTCATGGCCAGACGCGCGCCGTCGGCAACAATCCGCCCGGTGCGCACACCGTCGCCAAACGGGCCGTCCGGGCCGTCGTTGGCGGGGGCCAGCAACGTGACCGACGTCAACGATGACGGACGGGTGTCTTCTTCGCTGGTTTTGTACTCGATAAAGCGGTAGGTAGACAGGTGACTGCCCTGGGCCAGCGCTTCACCGGCCAGCGCGGCATCCACCTGCCCGTAAGGGGCGACGTCATCCACGCCCGCCAATGAGACGCTGGCAAAGCGAGCGCTGGCAGCGGTGCGGGTGGCCTTGCCTGCAACCCGCCTGAGGGTCTCCGGGGTCATGGCGTCGGCCTTTCCTGCACCGACAAAGATAATCCGTTTGCCCGCCAGACTGCCGCTGCCGGGGAAGCTGATGGCCTCCGCCACACCGGCCTTGAACTCACCGCGATTCATGGCATCTGCCAACGGTCCGCCCAGTGTTTGATCGATCTGTGCCGCCAGCCCTTGCAGGGTGTCATTCTTGCCCACCATGACTGCCAGTGCTTCGGCGCTACTGTCGACAATGCTGCCCTGTGCCACCTGAATGTCCATGTAATCTCCTGTCACACTGCCGGTGCCTTGCCCCGGTGTGCTGTTCATCCTAAATGTGACGTCCCGCCCACCAGGGGAGGCTCGTCGGTCATACGCCCCGGCGCTCCGGGCTCCAAATCAGTTTGTGCAGCTGCATCTGCATACGCAGGCTGCGGCGATCCGCCACCATCCATTCGGCCAGCAGGGCCGGGTCCAACAGTTCAAATACGGGTGATAACAGTGCGCGGGGGGCCAGTTCATGGGTGTCGATCACCCGGCATGCCCAGTCGTAATCGCCGCGATCCGCCAGCACAAATTTGACCTCATCGCGGCCTTTCAAGTGGGCCAGATTGTCCCACAAAATACGGTCGCTCATGCCGCTGGCCGGTGCCTTCAAATCCAGAATGCAGGTCACACGCGGGTCGACCCCCTCAATCGACAGGCTGCCACCGGTCTCCAGCAACACCTCGTAACCCTGGTTGCACAGGGTGGTCAGCAGTTGCGGCATGTCGTCCTGCAACAGCGGCTCGCCGCCGGTGACTTCGACCAGGTTCAGCCCCAGTTGATTGACCCGTGCAAGCACCTCGGCCACCGACAGGGACTCGCCACCTTCAAAGGCGTAGGCGGTATCACACCAGCTACAGCGTTGGTCACAGCCGGTGGTACGGACAAACGTACAGGGCCGCCCTGCGTGGGTTGATTCGCCCTGAATGCTGCTAAAAATTTCGGTGAGGTTCACGGTCGCTGATGGTAGGCAGCACAGCCCTGTAGGTCAAGTGTTATGCGGGTTCCTTGGTGCCTGGCGCGAGGGTTTTGCGCATGGTTTCGAGCGGGGCATCCTCACCGGTCCAGCGGGTAAAGGCGGCGGCCCCTTGGTGCAGCAGCATGCCCATACCGTTGAGGCAGCGGGCGCGCAACTCCTGGCATTGGGCCAGCAACGGGGTGAGCGGTGGTGCGTAGATCAGGTCGACCACGATGTGGCCCGGTGAAATCCCGTTCACGTCCAGCGGTGACGGGTCCCCCGCCTTCATGCCCACCGGGGTGGTGTTGACGATCAACTCGGCCCAGTTGATGGCCGCCCGCTGCTCCAGAGGCCCCCACGGCACGGCCTTGGCGTCACAACCCGGGTGGATGCTGGCGATATGCTCGGCCAGCGCCACGGCCTTGGACAGGGTGCGGCTGCTGATGCGAATGCCCTGCACACCCTCCCGCGCCAGCTGGTCGCAGACCGCACGAGCCGATCCGCCCGCGCCCATGACAAACGCCAGGCTGCGCCGGGGCAGAAAACGGTGGGTCTCGTGCAACGCACGGGAGAAGCCCTCGCCATCGGTATTATGACCCAGCATGGTACCGTCAGGCTGACAGATGACCGTGTTGACCGCACCAATGGCGGCGGCCTCCGGGGTGAGGTGGTCCAGCAGCGGCAGGATCGCCTCTTTGTGGGGAATGGTCACATTGAAACCGGCCAGCCCCAGCGCGGCCAGCCCTTTGACCGCCTGTGGCAGTGCCTCCGGAGTGACGCTAAAGGGTACGTAGGCCCAGTCCATGCCGAGTTCGGCAAAGGCGGCATTGTGCATGGCTGGTGACCGGCTGTGGGCCACCGGGTGTCCGATGATCCCCACCAGCCGTGTCGCGCCGCTGATCCGGGCAGGAGCCTGGCTCACTTGGCCAGCTGTTTTTTAATCGGTTCTGCGACGGTGTTTGGCAGGTCCAGCGAGACCTCCGGCAGGTGTGGGTCTTTCAACAGCGATGGACCGATCTTGTTGGCCGCCGACAGCAACCACTCGGCCAATAGTGTGTGTTTAATGTAGGGCTGCAATACCGGAACGGAGCCCGCCAGAAACAGGGCGATTAAAATCACAAACAGTCCTTTGCCCGCGCCCACCCCCAGCCCGCCCAGCCGGTTGATGAACAGATTGGGGCAGTTCAGCCGAAATACCTGTACTGCGATCCGGCTGATCAGGTGGCTGACCAGCGTCACCCCCAGAAAAATCAATGAAAACGCAGCGGCGGTGCCGAGTGCTTCGCTCCCTAGCGAGGCGATTAAACCGGGCGCTACCTGCCGGAAGAACAGCCATGCACACAGGTACCCGGCCACCACCGAGGCCAGTCCGAGGACTTCATATACCAATCCGCGAAATGCGCCGCGGGTGGCGGTATAGGTGAGGATCCCGGCGATCATCCAATCTGCCGGTGAGTAAATGCCAAGCATAGGGGTCGTATCTCCGTGGGGCAGTCTACCTGTGTTTATCCGTTCTGTCAGCCCATCTGTCTGTGGGTCATCCGGTCGGTGGCAGAGGGAGTTGTATCGAAGCGGGTTGGATGGTGACGTTTAGCGGTGTGCCATTGATGATCTCACCGTCGACGTGGCCAGGAACCGGCGGCCCTCCAGTCGGCAGCCGGTCGATGGAAAAACACTTGCCATGCTGGATCGTCACCCCCCGTTGACGGACATGACGCCCGCTTAACACGCCCAGGCCGTAGCGCAAAAATGCCCAGGGAGACCGGCCTTCAAACAACACCATGCACAGGTCGTCTCGCTGGAGTCCACCCGCCGGGGCCAGCACAAATTTGCCCGCGTAGTTGCGGGCGTTGGCAATAACCACACTGTTGCCGTGCCACTGTTGGTGGCCGTCAGACAGGCACAATGTCGGGTAACGGTATCGAACGGCGGTGGCCATGCCCTGTAAAAAATAGGCCCCTTCCCCCAGCAGCCCTTTGGGGCCGCTCTGCACGTCGGCGACGATGGCCCCATCCAGCCCGACCCCGACCATCAGCAGGAAGTGCCGCTGTCCACCCGGCCATTGGGCCAGCCCGACCGATACTGGCTGGGGACGGCGTGTTACCAGCTGCTCCAGACAGGCGGTGACGTGATGGGGCAGTTGCAACTCTGAGCAGAGTACATTGGCGGTACCCAGTGGCAGGGGAGCCAGACAGGTGCCGCTTCCGGCCAACCCCTGTAGTGCTTCGTTAATGGTGCCATCACCACCGCCCACCAGCACCGTGTTGGCCCCTGCGGCAACCGCCTGTTGTGCCAGCAGGCGGGCATGGTCGGGCCCCTCGGTGGTGTGGTGAGTAACTGGAGACCCCAGTCGTGCGGTCACCGACTTGACCAGTTGTTCGGCCTGCCCGCGTCGTCGCAAGGGGCCGGCAGCCGGGTTCAGGATGAGGTGAAACGGCCCGTTCAGTCCGCCGGTGGCAACCGCAGTCGATAGGGGTGGGGTGGAGTGCATGGTGGGTTGGGGCGGTAAACATCCTGACAAAGTAGGCGTCAAAGGCGCGTTATTCTAATCAAAACTACCTGTTTTTTCGCCAGATCGTCGATATTTCCTTGTCAGAAGCGCCGCTTTGCGCTACAAAAGTCGGATGCAGCCGCTCAATCTTTCTGACGGCCTGACCGGCACGGGAACGCACAAGGAAATCTGGGCGGTCGGTAGTGGCAAGGGCGGGACGGGCAAGTCCTTCCTCACTTCCAGTCTGGCCATCTCACTGGCCAAACTGGGTAAAAA
>JALWRU010000229.1 GCA_026994095.1 Nitrospira sp.
AAGCAGCGCTGTTAGCGCTGTTTTTTTTGGTTTTTTTTAGGCTTCGCCGTAGGCTTTTTTGATCAGCGGCTCTACTTCGCCCTTTTTTTCCATCTCGTCCAAGATATCGGTATCGCCGTAAAACTCACCGCCAATAAAGACCTTCGGCAAGGTCGGCCAATCGGTCATCTGGCTCAACAGCTCACGCTTTTCCGGGTTCTCCAGGGCGTTGATGACGGTGTAGTCGTAGCCGTACTTCTCAAAAAACTGGATGGTCTCCACAGTGAAACCACACATGGGAAACCCCTTGGTGCCCTTGCCGTAGATGAGAATTTTGTTGTCGGCGATTTCCTGCTTGATCTCGGCGACGAGGGGGTGTTCAGCGGCTTCAGACATGGTGTCTCCTTTGGGATAAAAAAGTGGCGATTACGCTTCGTCCGGGGTTTTCAGCTTCAACTCCAGCGCGTGGATGCGGCCGTCCTTCATGGGGTCAGACAGGGCCTTGTAGACCATGCGCTGACGGTTGAGCAGGTTCTGCCCTTCAAAGGCGGTGCTGGTGATGGTCACCTGCAGGTGATCGAGGGTACCGGTGCGATCGACCACTTCCACCTTGGCGTCGGCACAGGCGGCCTGAATGTACTCGGTCAGCGTATCGGGATGAATCATAGGGTGCAGGTACCTGAGTGAAAAAAGGTTCAATTCTTAAAGTATATCGGACATTGGCGGCGAGGGTTCAAAGCGGACCTGCCTGCCGCCGGACCGCCTGCCATTTTCCGCCGTTATGACCGCTTGAGCAAGCGCCTTGTGGTATCGGCCCACCCGGTTCGGTTGCGTCGGCAGGTGTCTGCTAGCGACAATGGCCCCATGAATTCGTCGTCATTACCGCGCTATTCGCCGCTTTCGGCCCCGTCGCAACCGTCCGGGTCCGGGCAGCCAATCGACCTGCAACCGCTGGCCGGGGTGCGGGTGGCGGTAGAGACCATGGGCTGTCGGGTCAATCGTTACGACGCTGCCCAGTTGCGGGCCGAGCTGGCATCCTTGGGGTGCGAGGTGGTCCCGGCAGAGTCGGCCCATCAACTCTATGTGCTTAACACCTGCACGGTGACCCATCAGGCCGATAGCGAGGCCCGCCGACTGGCCCGCCGCGCCAAACGCCGCCAGCCCGATACGCAGGTGGTGATGACCGGCTGCTACGCCGAAGTCTCTCCCGCTGATCTGGCCGCCATGCCGGAGGTGGATCTGGTGGTGGGCAACCAGCACAAAATGGCGCTGGCGCAACGCCTGGTGGGGCTGATCAACGGTCAGCCGGACAGTGCGCCACAGGTGCAGGCCGCAGGGCAGTGGGGCAGTGGCCTGATGTTTGGTGGTGACGGCCCACTGGCCGATCTGGCAGGCGACTCTCGCTTTTTTTTGAAGGTGCAGGAGGGGTGTGATATCGGTTGCGCCTTCTGCATCATCCCCACCGCCCGTGGGCAGGCCCGCAGTATGCCGCTGGCCGATGTCATCACCACCGTGCAGCGGGCGGTGGCGGCGGGCTATCACGAGGTGATTCTGGCGGGCATCCATCTGGGCGGCTACGGGCAGGATTTAGACGACCCCGACATCCCCGATTTTGTCACCCTGTTGCAGCAGGTACTGGCCCACACCGATGTACAGCGGCTGCGCTTCGGCTCGCTGGAGCCGTGGGGCCTCACCCCGGAACTGGTGGCGCTGTTTGCCGACTCGGAACGGCTGTTACCGTCCCTGCATCTGCCGCTTCAGTCCGGCTCGGCCAGTGTATTGAAGCGTATGCGGCGGCCCTGCACCCCGGCCTACTACCAGGACCAGGTCAGTGCCCTGCTGATGGCCCGCCCGGACCTCTATCTTAGTACCGACATCCTCACCGGCTTTCCCGGTGAAACCGAGACCGAGTTTGACGAAGGGTTCGACTTTATCCGCTCGTTGCCGTTTGCCCACCTGCATGTGTTCCCCTACTCCCGCCGCGACAACACCCCGGCAGCACAGGCGTTAGAGGCGGCGCATGACGGCTTTGCAGAGGTGCCCGACCCGGTCAAAAAACAGCGGGTGCAACGCTTGATTGAGTTGTCGGAGCAGCAGCAACAGGCCGCCCTGATGCGGCAGATCGGGGTGCAGACCGAGGTGCTGATTGAGCATCCCGGTCGCGGCCACAGCCATCACAACTACAAGGTCAGCATCCCGTCCCGGCCAGATCTGGCCAGTGGCACGCTGGTGACGGTGGAGATTGACCATGTGCAGGACGGCAGCCTGATCGGCGTACCGTTGTAGCCAGGGCCTGTTAACACAAATGGAAATGGTGGCGGTGGTGCCTGTTTTTTCATCAGACAAGGCGTGAAATGCAGTTCGTACTCGCTGTACGGGAAAATTTTACAACGCAGTATGATTAAAAAACAGGCTCATCCCGTAGGGTTACACCCTTATAAAGGGTGTAACGACGCTGTTTCAATTTGTGTTAACAGGTCCTAGGTCGAGTCAGCCCGCAGACGGGTGAACTGCTCCAGCAGCAGCGGCACATGCTCCGCCAGCCGGTGGTCACCAGCGGGGATTTCGGTCAGGATGCTGCCGGTCAGTTGGGTCGCCAGTCGGCGCGCAGTAGCCACCGGCACACTCTCGTCCCGATCGCCATGAACGATACGCACCGGGCACGACAGCGGCGCATATTCATCCACCTCCAGCGCCAGCGCGTCCGCCAGAAAATCGTTGCTGATGCGATAACTCTGGCCCGCCTGATAGCGGTCGGGCACCTCGACATGTCCGACCGTCTCCAGCCGGGTGCGGGCCTCCGGGGGGAGTTCGGCTTTTCTGCGGGAGACAAAATCCACCGCCGGGGCGATCAACAGCAGGCCGTCTGGCGAAAGCTGTTGCTGTGCACACAAGGTCAGCGCAATCCATGCGCCCATGCTGGAGCCGACCAGATAGAGCGGCTGCGCCGGGTCGGTCATCTCACCAATATATCCGGCTGCATCGGCCACCGCTGCCGAAATCCGAAAGTCATCAAAATCGCCGTCGGAGGTGCCGTGGGCAAAGTGGTCTACCCGCAGACAGGCCATGCCCGCCTGCTCTGCCCAGCGGCAGAAGGCCCCGGCCTTGGCACCGGTATAGACCGAGCGAAAGCCCGGTAAAAACACCAATAACCCCTGATCACCGGGCAGGTAACGGCCTCGCAGGGTGGCTCCGTCCGGGCGGGTATAGCTGAACGGCTGCTCAGCCAGCGGCACGGATGACCACCTCCAGCCGGGTCAACAACAGTACCACCGCCATCGGCTCGGCCTCCGGGTCGTTCTGGACCTGATGCAGCAGTTCGGCCACGTCGGGCCACAGGGCGTGGTCGGTCCAGACGGTGGGACCGTTGCCGTTCTGCAACAAGGTCTCCAGTGCTTGCGCCCTCATCTGGGTGAGCCGTTGCAACCATTCTCGCCGCATGGCGTGGCGCAATTCATCCCCCCAACTGGGGCGGCGCAACTGGCCGTCCAGCCACCGTAACGGCAGGGTCTGATCGACCGTAGCCAGCACCGTCAGGCAGCGCCCCAGCGGTACGTCGCCCCGATGGGCCAGCGGCAACGCCACGCCGCAGCGGGCCAGCTCCGGCATCACCCCCAGCCAGCGGGCATCGGCATCGTTGAGGCCTGCGGCACGGGCCATATTTTCGCTCTCACTGTCGGCCAGCTTGCGGCGGAAGCGCTGGAACCGATTGCGCTGCTCGTCCATCCAGTCACAGGTGAGGCCGTCGGTCAGCCCCTGTCGCAACAGCTCCTCGGCAAATAACTGCATCTGCGCTTGCAAGGTGAGTTGCATGGTCACCGCCAGCTCCCGGTCGGCCACCTCATCCCAGATGGCCCGTTGCAGGGTGTGGCCGCGCAGTACGTGAGCGGCGGCCATCAAACCGTTGGCGATGTCGCTGGGGGAGTGATTTAACAGACTGGTCAGGTGGCTGGTGGCAAACAGCCCAAAACGGTCCACCAGCCGACTGGCAGCCATGGTATGAACGATGTCATCCGCCAGCGGGTGCTGGTCAATACGGTCCCCCAGACGGCGCTGGATGGCCGCCGGAAAGTAGCCGCGCAGCAGGCGGTCCCGAAACGGTGTGGTCGCGGCAAAATGATCGGCAGCCAGACTGGCCTTGATGCGGTTCTTCTCCAGCCCCATCAGCACCGATAGCTGTGGGCGCAGGGACAAGAGGTGATTGTCGGCGGCCCCCATGCCAGGATCAGTGGCAAGATCCAGCCGACCACTGGCCAGCAGCCGGTCCCGCAGGCGCACGGCGCGGGGCGGGTAGGCTGCCGACTCATGCTCTGCCAGTGTCAGTGCCCGCGACTGGGCGCGGTTGCCATCCAGACAGAGGGTCGCCACGGTGGTGCCCTGGGCAGACAGCAGACGGTTGCGCTTGGCGGTGGTGAAGTCGGCGTGATCGAGCAGGATTTTAAGGTTCACCTCATGGTCTGACATATCCACCCCGCCGGAGTTATCCACCGCGTCGGTGCTGATACGCCCCCCCCTTTCAGCAAACTGGATGCGCCCTTTTTGGGTAAACCCCAGGTTGCCACCCTCGCCCACCACCCGGCAGCGCAGGGTGTCAGCCCGTACCCGCACCGCGTTGTTGGCCGGGTCGCGCACCACCTCGTCACGCTCGTCGGAGGCACACACATAGGTGCCGATGCCGCCGTTGTAGAGCAGGTCGACCGGCGCCCTCAGGATGGCCTGAATGAGTGCCTCACCACTGATGTTGCCAGCCTCGATATCGAGCGCCCTGGCCGCCTGTGACGACAGCTTGATCTGTTTGGCAGCCCGGTCGAATACGCCACCGCCCTTACTGATCAACTCCGGATTGTAGGTGTCCCACCCGGCCCGCAGGTCAAACAGCCGTTGGCGTTCGTCAAAGGAGGCCGCCGGGTCGGGGGTCGGGTCGATGAAGATGTGTTTATGATTGAACGCTGCCACCAGTTGCGCGGTGCGACTGCGCAACAGGCCGTTGCCGAATACATCGCCGCCCATATCGCCGATGGCAACAATACGGATGGGGTCCTGCTCCGGGTCGATGCCCATGGAGGCAAACAGGTGGCGCACACAGACCCACGCCCCGCGCGCAGTAATGCCGTAGGCCTTGTGGTCGTACCCGTGGGTGCCGCCGCTGGCAAAGGCATCCCCCAGCCAGAAGCCGACCTGCTCGGCCTCGTCATTGGCCAGGTCTGAAAAGGTTGCGGTGCCCTTGTCGGCGGCCACCACCAGATAGGGGTCGTCGGCGTCTTCCGGTGCCACCATGATGCCCGCAGGCGGTACGGTATTGCCGCCCACCAGATTGTCGGTGACACTCAACAGCGCCGCCACAAAGGCCCGGTAGGCCGACTGGGTAAAGTCGGCCCCGCTACCGCCGCGCAGTACAAACCCACCCTTGGCCCCGGTGGGCACGATAAGGCCGTTTTTGACCACCTGTGTGGCCATCAATTCCAGCACCTCGGTACGAAAATCCGCCGGTCGGTCAGACAGGCGCAGACCACCCCGCGCCACCGGTCCACCGCGCAGATGCACCCCCTCCACATGGCGCCCGTGCACAAAGATCTCCCGATGGGGGCGCGGTGACGGAGCGAAAGAGAGCGCCTGTGTGTGGATTTTGATGGCGATGGGCGCGCCCTCGGCGCGGGTGTAGACGTTGCTGCGCACCCCGGCCCGCACCAGTTCTGCCAACGAGCGGAACCAGCGGTCGTCGGTCAGATGTTGCACTTCGGTGAGCGCCTGCCGAAAGCTGTTCTCGGCGGCGTTCATGGCGGTGCGACGGGCGTCGTCTGACCAGGCCGGGTCGTGGCGGGCGGCAAACAGGGCATACAGCGCGCTGGCCGCTGCTGGATAGCGCACCAGCGTATCGGTGACCAATGACTGGCCTGCATCCGGGATCAACTGACACAGGTGATTGCGCAGGGTAATCAGCACCTGCACCGCGTGGATATCCAGCCCGGCCAGCAACACCAGTTGATTGGCCGGGTCGTTGTCGGTGAGGTCAGACAGGACTGCCTCCAGCGCTGCTTTCAGGCGTGGCAGCATGTCGCCGTGGACCGGCAGTTGGTGGCTGCACT
>JALWRU010000230.1 GCA_026994095.1 Nitrospira sp.
CATCGGTGGTCAATGTGAGGGTGAACGGGTACGGTTTGTTGAACTCCAGCCCGTGCTGATCGATCTGTAGCGGAACCCGTACTCGTGTGCCCTCCGATACCCGGACGTGCGGCTGGGCAAGGGTCGCCTGGCCTTCCGGCAGCCCGCTTACTGCCAGCATCACGTCGGTCGCTTCGCCCACCCGGTTGTGGATCACCACGCTGTAGCTGACCCCGCCATCTTCGCCAAATTTCATGTGGTCCTGATGCACCCGCAACTCCAGCGGTACAAAGGTCATCAGCCCGAACATCAGCAGCCCCGCCGAACCCAGCGCCCCGGCCAGTGGCCAGAACACCCGAGGCGAGCGCAGCATCGGTCTGCCGGATTCGATGCGCAACAACTCGCCTTGTGCGCTACCAAAGCCGAACTCCAGCAGGCGCGGTTTGTCGAAGCGCCCCATGTACGACTCGCAACCGTCGATGCAGATGCCACAGTTGATGCAGCGGGTATAGATTTCCGGCTGGCGCGGGTCCAGCCCCATGGGGCAGACATCCTTGCAGAGGGTGCAGGATTTACAGTCGCTGGCGCGCTCTTCGGAATAGCGGATGCGCAGGGTGTCACGCCCCCGAAACAGGTACTGATACAACCCGAAGGCGCACATATAGCGGCACCAAAAATGGCGCATTAGCCCAAAATCAAACACAAAATAGACCGTCAGCATCACAAAAAAACCGACAAACAACAGGTTGCCCCAGGGGGCCATCAACTGGGCCAGCAGCTCGCTGGTCGGATAGATGTAGTGCATGACCGTGAGGGTGCCCACCAGCGAGAAGGCGGTGACCGCCCCGGCAAACTGGAGCCAGCCCAGCCAGATGTCCCGAGTGGAACGGCCCGTGCGGTTGGCGTCCCGGTCCGGGTCAAAGCCGGTGTTCATGTGACGCCCCAGCAGCTTTTGCAGCAGCTTTGAAAGGGCCTCCGATACGGTAAACTGGGGGCACATCCAGCCGCAAAAACTCTGCCCTAACGGATAGAAAAAGACCGTGGCGGTGAACAGCAGCACACCAATGGCCCCTACGATGACCGAAAAATCCTGTAGATAAAACAGGTGGTCCCCCAGCCGCAATACGCCTCGCCCCGGACTAAATTCAAACAGCCCGGTAAAGGGAAACAGCACCACCAGCGCCAGCACACTCCACTGCACCAGGTGGCGTCGCCGGGTCATGTTGTCGATGTTTACCGGCTGCACGGGTCAGTCACACGGACCATTTCTGATGGCCCCCACCGCTGCGGCTGTAGCGACGGCGTAAGGCACCAGATAGGTCAACACCACCCGCCACAGATCCACCTGTTGCCACTGACCCAGCAGCAACTTGTCGCCGCTGTTAATCAGCACCAGTAGTGTGCCCACCAGCAGCGACGTGGCGCGGGCGCGACGGCGGATGGCGGGCCGTAGCGCCACTGCCCACCAGCCGGGTGGGGGGCTGGCGGCCACAGGCTCTCCGCAGCAGGTGCAGCCGCAGGAGCAGGCGGGCGGCTGGAGGGCGTCAGACATGGGATCCTTTGGTGTGTCACTAAGACCGGGGTTGATAGCGCAGTCAGGGAAGGCCGTCAGAAGGGCTATTCTACAGTGCCCGTCGTCCGGATGGGCAGGTGGGGCGATACGCAGCCGTTGGCGAGGGCGCGCACAGGCGGTCTGGCGCCAGTAAACAGGGTTACCATCCGCTGCCGACTACCGGCAGCAGGGTGTCTGTCGATGCCTTGTCAGTTCAACTGCGCCAGCGCCTGTCGGGCTGCGTCCGCTTGGGGTTTGTCGCCAGATTTTTCAAACAGGTCAATGGCTTGCCCGTACATCTCACGGGCGGAGATGCGGGCCTTTCGCTCCTCAAACACCATGCCCAGATTGCGATAGATAATCGCCATGCCGTGGGTGTTTTCCAGCGCCTCTTGTAATGCCAGCGCCTCCCAGAAGTGATCCTGGGCGCTGGGCCAGTCGGAACGCATGGCCGACAGGGTCCCCAGATTGCTGTAAACCGTGGCCTGTCCGACCCGGTCGCCCACCGTTCGGTAGAGTCTGAGGGCCGCTTCGTACATGGCCTCAGCCTCGGCCTTGCGGCTGGTATTGAGGTAGTAGACCGCCAGTGTGCGGGCGGCTTCGGCCGCCATGCTGGTGCTTTGGCGGGTGCCGATCTGCTCGCCCAGCTCGATCAGCTTGAGGCGTGGTCCAATGGCCTGATCAGGCCAGCCCAGCCGGTCATAAATCTCTGCCATGGAGCGCCAGGCCACCAGGTTGGTCGGTTCAATCTCTGCGGCGCGGGTGTAGGCGGCCAAGGCCTTGTCCGGATGTTGGGCCCGTATCCGGTCGCCCATTTCCACCCCCAGTCGGGAGGCCTTCATGCGCTCCTCCGGGGTGGGCTGGTAGGGGGCAGTACCCGCCGGTTGTTGCGGCGCGCTTGCAGCGGGCGGTAACTGTTGCGCCCACACGTTGATGGAAGAGCCGATCAGCAGCAACCCCAAGGCTCCGGCCAGCATTGGCAGGTAGCGGGCAGCGGTCTGTGTGCGGAGATATGCTCCGCCCGCCCGTTGGCACACAGCCATTCTTGTCACTCCGTGCAGGGGGCCACCGGGGTTACCGGCACCGGGCCAGCGTGAGCCGCCCGGTTTAGCCACCGTTAGTATCTGTCACGCCCGAGCGCGGGCGCACCTCACGATCGCCACACTATAAGTAAGCGATCTAACAAGATAAATTGTACCACGGAGGTGTCTGCCCTCAACCGTGCGGACGGTGGTCTGCCGGGTAAGTTACCTGAAATCGGGCTAGAACGGTGCCGCGAAGCCGGAGCCGTAGGTGTCGGTGGGCAGTTCTTCGATAATGATCGAGTCGGAGGCAGGCAGCTTCACGGTGCGGTCGACCGGAGAGCGGCCAGCGACGCCTACAGTAGTCGCAGTGGCGGTTTTGGTCTCGGTGGAGGCCTGTTTGGCCTGCGCCAGCACCCCGGTATCGACCGCCTTGTCTTTATTGAAACGTGGAGTACGCAGGCGCACCCCTCGAACCGGTGTACCGGTGGTGCACAGCACACGCATGCCCAATACCGCGTCTTCCGGGGTCATGGACGGGCGGCGGCTGGAGGAGTTGACTGTCCAGCGGTAGCCCGGTCGTTTGTCGGGTACGTCACGACTCCACAGGGCGCTGTTGTAGGGTAGCCGCAAGCGGATCAGCGGGGCCTTGGACAACTGCTTGCGGGTCGGTACCCGCCAGGCCACCCCGGAGGAGGGCGGCAGGCTGGCGCAATACAGGGTGGCCTCGACCACGCTCATTTCTTTAGAGACTGCCGGGTGCCACATGGCTGCGCGTGGCGCGTAGACCCGTCGGCTGGGACGGTCAGCGATGCGGGTGGCCTTGACGATCTGCGCCGCAGGCGGGGCGGCAACAGCGGTGCCAGATGAATAGACCGACCCGTGATGACCGCCGGGGCCGTGGGCACATGCCGATAGTAACAATAGTATGGCAACTAGGGAAAAACGCATCACAGGTGACCTTTACACAGCAAAATCGAGGTAGACGCCACCGCAAAACGGCACACGTCACCCGCTGCACGACCACCTATTCGCGCAAAGAACAAACCGATTACCTGCAATTCAGAGGCCACCACATTGGCCATCCGACGGTGCAAGCGCCTGAGCCTTTAACCAAGCGGCAAAACTCACAGCATCCGGTACCCGAAGGCCCGGCTACAAACAATGATGACCGTAGTATATGGCAATTTTTACTCTAAGTGTGAAAAAAATGAGCAGTACATTTTGCACGGTAAAGGGGGCAACCGTGCAACCTGTGTGACACAGCCCCAGCGAGGGTGGTAACGGCATCACTTGACGCAGATCGATTACTGACGTAACGTATCTCGGCTATGTTGAATGCACCCGCACATCTGTACCGTCGTCCGGCAACCTGCCCGGTATGGCATGCCATTATCGGCAAACAGATGGCTTGGCTAGTAGCCAAGTTGACACGGGTTGTAGCACTCCCGGTGGCCTTCTCCTAAGCGCCCACCTTCCTTGCAACCCGACGCCGGTCGGGTTGTTGGGGTTCCCTCTTCCCGGTTCGGTCGTTGACTGATCCCGGAGGTTCTTGTGAACCCCTCACACAGCCCGAAATTGTCTCCCCTTTCATCCCAGTCGCCCCCGTCGTCTGTTAGCGCGCCGGTCCGTTCTGCCGACCCGGCCCGCGCCGCCCGTATCGGTGCCGCGCTGATTATCGCCGGGGCGGTGGCCTTCTCCAGCAAGGCGGTGATGGTAAAGATGGCCTATGCGGTGGACCCGTCCATCACGCCCATCACCATCATGGCGGTGCGCATGGCCTTCGCCCTGCCGCTGTTTGTGCTGTCGGCCTGGTGGGTGGTGCGGCGCGGGGTAGCCAAAGGGAACGGACGAGTGTCAATCGGCGACGGTCTGCGCATCGGCGGGCTGGGCATGCTCGGTTACTACGTCGCCATGTACATGGATTTTGCCGGGCTGTCGTACATCTCCGCCGGGCTGGAGCGGCTGATCCTGTTTGTCTTCCCCACCATGGTGGTGCTGCTGTCGGCCTGGAAGTCCAGCCAGCGGGTGCCGGTGCGCACCCGTGTGGCGTTGGCGGTCACCTATTTTGGTGTGGCCATCGCGGTAGCGGGGAGTGTGCAAATGAGCGGCAGTCCGTCGGATCTGCTCATCGGCAGTCTGCTGGTGCTGGGTAGTGCGCTGGCGTTTGCCCTGTTCAATGTGGGGGCCGAGTCGATGATCCGCAAGGTGGGGCCGGCCCGTTTTACCGCCATCTCAATGGTCTGGGCGTCGTTGGCGTCGCTCACCCATTTTGCGGTGGTGCAACTGCCGCAAAGCCGCGACCTGTGGCCGCAACTACCCGCTGAAGCGTTGACCGAATTGACGCTCATCTGCGCGGTGATGGCGGTAGTAGCCACGGTGGTTCCGAGTTTCCTGATCTCCGCTGGTGTGGCCCGGTTGGGAGCAGGGAGGGCGGCGATTATCGGCTCGGTAGGCCCGGTGGCCACGTTTGTCATGGCCGGGATGGTGTTGGGAGAGGTGGTGACAATGGCGCAGGTGGTGGGGGGGGTTGTAGTAGTAGCAGGAGTAATAACCGTCACCCGGCAGTGATCTTCTATCGGCGTCCGCTTTTGGCGTGTACGCAACGACTCCGGCTCCCGAAAATCCTCAACGTAGCGCTGCTACGCCTCCGGTATTTCGCTCGCCTGCGGCGTCACGTACACACCAAAATCGAACGCCTACCCCGTGAGTCTTTACCGGCGTCCGCTTTTGGCCTTATGGCCATCTATCGGCGTCCGCTTTTGGCTTGTGAGCAACCTCTCCGGATCGGCGAAATCCTCAACGTAGCGCTGCTACGCCTCCGGTTTCGTCTCACCTGCGAGAACGCTCACAAGCCAAAATCGAACGCCTACGCGTGGCTATCTATCGGCGTCCGCTTTTGGCTTGTGGACAACCTCTCCGGCTCCCGAAAATCCTCAACGTACAGACGTACGCCTCCGGTTTTCGCTCGCCTGCGAGAACGCCCACAAACCAAAATCGAACGCCTACCCCAGTTAATTTTCTGGGTGGCGAGACCGGTTTGTTGGCCTCTTTCGGATTTTTGAGGAATGGTCACCCCCGGCCCCATGCAGCATGGTGGCCCGTTCGCCCACCGCATCCCTGGCCCGCTGCCCTTATCGCTGCACGCCGTGCGTGCCTGCCTGTTACTCCGCTATATCCCGCACACCCGCACATTTACTGGTTCCCCCAGGGGTGCATTGCAGATATCGCAAAATAATATCGAATCCAATTGAACCTTTTGCCTGCCACAGGGGATATACGGGCGTAACCGAACCTTCGTTTACCCCCCCCTACGTGGGTTATCTCCAGTTCTTGTACAAAGAGAGCAAACGGACCATGAGAATTTTTAGTGTATTTGTGATGGCGCTGGCATTGGCCATGTTCGCCGGGCACTCCGACGCATTGGCTAAAAAAGGCAGAGGCGGTGGCGGCGGAAATGGTGGCGGTGGCGGTGGCAATCCAACACAACCTGCTCCCCCGGCACCCACC
>JALWRU010000231.1 GCA_026994095.1 Nitrospira sp.
GGCGTGCACACTCTTCAAGCGCTCCCTGGAGACATGGGTATAGATCTGCGTCGTGCCAATATCCGCATGCCCCAACAATGCCTGCACCACCCGCAAATCCGCACCGCCGTCCAATAGGTGGGTAGCAAAGGTGTGCCGCAAGGTGTGAGGTGAGATGTTGACGATATCCACCCGCAAGGCCCGCTTCTTGAGCATGTGCCAACAGGCCTGACGGGTCATGCCACCCCCCCGGCTGGTGATAAACAGATGAGGGGTGGGGGTGCCTTTACACAGGTTGGGACGGGCATTGCGCAGGTAGTCGGCTACCCGTACTGCGGCCACATCTCCTACCGGTACCAGCCGCTCCTTGCCCCCCTTGCCGGTAATGCGCAACAACCGCTGATGCAGGTCAAGGCTATCCAGAGTCAAACCGACCGCCTCCGATACGCGCAAACCACAGGCGTACATCAATTCGAGCAAGGCGGTGTTGCGGTCACCCAACGGACCAGACTCCAACGCCGGGTCGAGCAACAGGTCGGTCTCTTCCAGCGATAGCGCACCGGGCAGCGCTTGCCACGGTTTGGGAGCCTTGACCGACAAGGTCGGGTCGCCGTCACAACGGCCAGTTTCCTGTAGATAGCGGTACCACCCCCGCACCGACGATAGCGCACGGGCCACACTGGCAGGGGAGAGCCCCTGGGCGGTGAGCGCATACAGGTGGTCTTCCATCTGGCTGCGGTCCAGTGCGGCAGGGCCGGACAGGGTTTTGCTGCGCGCCCACCGGCACAGGCGGGTCAGGTCAGAGCGGTAGGCGGCGCAGGTGTGGGCCGACAGGCCTCGCTCCAGAATCAGGTGATCCAGATAGGCGAGACAGTCCTGTTGCCACAAATCCTGTGGGGCGCTTTGTGGTGATCCCTCGCGCATACGAATGGTATAGTACCTGCTCTTCGATGATCCTCCATCATGTCATACCGAATGTCCCTCCGATCCCGGCCTGAACAGCACAACACCCTGCGCCAGTCACGCTGGATATGTTACCTGCGGGCCACCGTGGGCGCGGGCCTGTGGTTATTGCTGTGGTCCGCTGCGGCTTCAGCCCAGCCGGCTGCGCTACAGATGGAAGACCTGTCACCGTCGCCCACCAATGAGGCGGTGGTCAGTGCCGGGACCACCGTAACCGATCCCGCCGAAGCCGATTCAGTGCGTACCCCGATAGCCGATGTGCTGTTCCCCACCGGGGAAGAAGGCCCCCCAATCGACGAGCCGATCACCGACGACATGGTGATGGATGCTGCCGACCGGCTGTTTTTAGGCGGCGACATGGTGGGAGCGGCAGCCGCCTACAAACGGGCGCTGGCCGATTTCCCCGACAGTACCTATCTGGATCAGGCCCTGTTCCGGCTGGGGACTGCACTGGATGATATTGGTAAACCCCAGGAGGCCCGCGAATACTGGGAACGCATGCTGGTGACGGTGCCGGACTCCCCCTATGCGCCACAGGTTGAGGAACGCCTGCTGAGCATCTACCGAGGGAGCGGCCAGCTCGATCGGGCTTTGGACATTCTGCTGGGCCAGTTGGCCCGCGCCAAAGAGCACGACGAAAAGGCTGCCCTGTTGCAACAGACTGCGCGGGTGCGGTTGTCCCTCAAGGACCCGGAGCGGGCCATCCGCGACCTGATCCGCAGGCAAAAATACCTGGCTCAGGAAAACCGCGAGGCGGGCCTGTTTGAACTGCGGTTTATGATCGACCAGCAGATTGCTCCCAAGCAGTTGGAGGGGCTGGTTGAGCGCTTCAAAAAGCCGATTCCCGCAGGCTGGATTTTAGAGCGGCTCATCCGTTTTTACGGCAGTCAGCAAGACTATTACCTGACCCGCCAGTGGGGGCAGCGCTACCTGACCCTGTTTGCCGATCAACCCTTTGCAGACAGCGTGCGACAGATGCTGTCGCAACAGCGTGAGGCCCTGCGCGCCCATCGGGTGCGGGTGGGGGTGATGCTGCCCACGGTCGGGGTGCTCGGTCGTTTTGGCCAGCAGGTGCTGGACGGGGTGCGGCTGGCCCAACGCCTGGCCGGACTGCCCGACGGTAGCGTGGGTTTGTGGATCGAAGAGCCCCACCCGGACCGGCCCGAAGACACCCTGCGACGGCTGCTGCGGCAGGCCGATCCGGCGGTGGTGATCGGCCCATTACTATCGCGCCAACTGCCCCCGCTAAGCGAGGTGTGGGGCCGACGTGCGCCGTTGATCGCCCCGGCGGTCGCGCTGCCTGACAAGGCCCCGGACGAGTCGATTGGTTTGGGGGTCACGCCGGAGGATGAAGGCATCGCTGCGGCCCGCTATGCCTACCGCAAGCTGGGCCTGTCGCGCATGATTGTACTGGCCTCGGAAGGCCCCTACGGCAAGCGCATTGTGCGCGGCTTTTCCGGGGAGTTGGAGCGCTTGAGCGGCTCTGTGCAAGAGACCCTCTACTTCGACCATCAGGCCAAGGGCATTCGCAGGGCGTTGGAGCAACTGGTACGGAGAGATCTGCGCGCCGAAGGCATTCCAAAAGTTACTGAAAAAGAGGTGTTGGCGCTGGGGCCGGACGAGATTGAACTGGCCGGATTGCAGGTAGACGAACCGTCAGAACCAGAGATGCAGATCGGTCCGCCGCCTGAGCAGACAGAAGAGCTGACGCTGCCCCTGCAAGGGCCCCCGTTGCTGCCGAGGGCGTATCAGCCCGGTTTTGACGGGGTCTTTTTAGCAGGACCGTGGCAAGAGGTGGTGCTGGTGGCACCGCACCTGCCCTTTAACGACATCACTGTGCCGATTGTCGGCACCTCCGGCTGGTACAATCCGTCCCTGCGGTTACAAGGGGGCGATGCGGTGCGTGGTGCTCATATCGTGTCACCGGTACAGTGGGAGGCCCACGGCGGTCATACCTTCTCAGTCCGTTTTCAAGAGGACTACGGCAGCCAGCCCGACCTGTTTGCCGCGCTCGGTTTTGACGCCATGAACCTGGCCCTTAAAGGCATCAGCACCGACCCGGACGACGTGTGGGAGGGGCTGTTGGGGCCGATCGATGACGACCTGACCGGTATTCGCTCGGTAGACGAAGATGGCCGGGTCGCACGGGACTGGTGGGTGTTGAAGGTGCTGCGCCGTAGCTTCTCGCTGGTGGGGGCGGTCTCCACCGCGCCGGAAATCATTCCCTACGGCCCGCCACTGCCCGCCGGGCTACCGGCAGAAATCATCAGCCAACCGACCGATGGTGGTGAGGCCATGCCGTTGGATGGGGCGAGCGGTCGCCGTGACGACCGCTTCTTTACCGATGCGCCCATGCCGACATTGCCGGACTGGGTCACCACCGATGCGGTCCCCAGGCCGGATGAGGCAGCGGTGGACGAGGTAGCGGGCAGCGTGGAGAGCGAGTCGACAGATCAGCCGTCTTCTGCGCCGGTCCCCCCTGCGACCGTCACGCCACCACCGGATGCGCCATCAGAAACCCCGCCCGCGGCTCCGGCGGCACCCCCAAAACGGCCCGCGTATACCCCTAACCCCTGGCTGTAACCAGGCGGCGCACTGGCCGGGTATACTGACACCATGGATCTGACTGGAACCCTCTATACCATTGCGCTGGTGGCCCTGCCGCTGCTGCTGGCCATCACCCTGCACGAGGCCGCCCACGGCTGGATGGCCGACCGTAAGGGCGACGATACCGCCCGCATGCTGGGCCGCGTCACCATGAACCCGGTGCGCCATATCGACCCGTTTGGCAGCATCATCCTGCCGCTGATGCTGCTGTTGATGAATGCACCGTTCCTGTTCGGCTGGGCCAAACCGGTACCGGTGGCCTTTCATCGTCTGCGCAACCCCAAGACCGACATGGCCTGGGTCGCCGCCGCTGGCCCCGGTGCCAATCTGATTCTGGCTGTCCTCTCCGGGCTATTGGTGCAACTCATCCTTACTGCCAAGCCGGAACTGACGCCGTTACTGTGGCAAGGTAGCATGGGGTCTGCTCCCGGACTATTGGGAGCGCTGTTGTTGATGCTCAAGGTGAGTGTGCAGATCAACCTGCTGCTGATGCTGTTTAACCTGCTGCCGATCCCGCCACTGGATGGTGGCCGTATCGTGGTGGGGCTGCTGCCCCGTGGCCCGTCCATGGCCCTGTCGCGGGTGGAGCCCTACGGCATGGTTATTTTGGTCGTGGTGGTCTTTATGGACCCGCTGGGTATCATGGGCGGGGTGCTGTGGCCGCTGATCGGTCAGCTCTCGGCGCTACTGCTTTTGGGGTAGCGTGGGCGGCACCGCCAGTAACACGAATTTATAAAAAGAACACTTGTGTCTTGACGTCCACCGGTCCTGTATGCGTATAATTAAAATACGTGACACGGCATGCGTCACCGCCAAGGGCAATTTCGGTGTCATGTAGGGCCGGGTTGGAGTCTCTCCAGGCCGGCCCTCTTTTTGCCTTATTGCCAGCCTTCACCGCAATCAGGCGGCGGCCCGATGGCGCTTCTTCCCCTCTTGGTAGTCAAAAATTGAATTTCGTGTTACTGTTATTCCGTAATGCGTGGAGGGATAGTGTGTTGGGAGATTGGGGCGGGCAGTGCCGCCCGACGCTCCCTGGTTATTTGTGTCGGTAAACCCGCGCGGTGGAGGTTGGTGTAACGTGCATATTTCTGATGGTGTATTGTCCGGCCCGGTGCTGGCTGCAGGGTGGGCAGGAACGGCGGCCTTCACCTTTCTGACCGCTCGCAAGATGGACATTGAAGAGATCCCCAAGGTGGCGGTGCTGGCGGCGGTCTTTTTTGTCGGCTCCATGATCCGCTTCCCGCTGGGGGCCGCCAGTGTGCACCTCATATTAAATGGTCTGGTGGGCACCTTGCTGGGCAAGCGGGCCTACCTGGCCATCCTGCTGGGGCTGGTACTGCAGGCCACCCTGTTTGGCCACGGCGGGGTATCGGTCATCGGCGTCAACGCGCTCATGATGGGGGTCGGTGCGCTGGCCGCCTGGGGCGTCTGGTCGGCCCGTACGCTGGTGTCGTTCAAGTCCCGTGATGTGGTGTTTGGCGGGCTGGCCGGGGCCACCGGGGTGTTTATCTCGGGGGTCATTCTGGCAGCGGTGATGGTGACTACCGGTGACGCCTTTATTGGCATCGCCAAGACCGTGCTGGGTATTCACGTCGTAATCCTGATTTTTGAGGGATTGGTGGTGGCCGGTTGTGTGGGCTACCTTAAAAAGGTGCGGCCCGACATGCTGATCGGCGGCGGTGTGCCGCGCTCACGGGATGTGGCATCGCCTGCGGTGGCGGCAGCGCCGGTGTCTGCCAAACCGGAAAGTGATGTGGGTCATGACGATGGTGGTGGCGCAGGCCCCAAGGCCATGATGATCGGCCTGATCGCTGCCGGTCTTTTGGCCAGCCTGACGCTGGTGCCCAATGCGCAGGCCCACAAACTGCTGATCGATTACACCCCGTTAAAAGAGGGGGTCCTGATTGAGGCCTTCTTCCCGGACGGTAAGCCGGCCCGCGACATTGTGGTGCGGCTGATGGATACCGGTGAAAAGGTGCTGGCCACCGGCCATACCGATCACAACGGCGGCTATGTGTTCCCGATCAGTGCGCGGGTGGACTATCTGGCCGATGCCGACGCCAAGATGGGGCACTACACCAAAATGCTGGTCCCCGCAGAGGATCTGGCAGAGGTCGAATTGGGGGTGTCGGCAGCCATGGCCAACGCTGCCGGTGACCGACCCAGCAAGGTTAAGTCCGAGGCCATTCCCTGGGGTCGCATCGCCTTTGGTATCGGTATCTTTGCCATCATCGGTTTTGCTGCCAAGCGTTTGGGGAAAAACAGTGCCGCTTGATATCGACCGGTTTGCCGAGGTTGCATCGCCCATTCAACGGTGGGACCCACGGGTGAAAATGGCGACATTGATGGTGCTCCTGTTAACGGTATCGCTGTTAAAGAGCCTGCCCATGGCGGCCCTGTCGCTGATTCTGGCCTTGAGCCTGATTCGACTGTCAGCCCTGCCGACTCACTTTGTCAGCCACTGGATGGAAGGCATC
>JALWRU010000232.1 GCA_026994095.1 Nitrospira sp.
CCTATCTGCTGGCAGATTCGGTGGTGCAGGCGGTACGGGGGGTGCTGCATAAAGACTATACCGAGCGCGCCAAGCGGCCCTACGACGCCAATACCGAAGAGTGGCACAATCTGGGAGTGATGTTACCGCTACTGCTTCCCATGTTGCAGACCACTACCGGTGGTGACAGCTCGGTTTCAGTAATCGTTGCGGACGAAACCGGCAAACTGGACTTGAACCAGCTGGTGCTGGACCCGTCACTGGCCAATGCTGCGGCCACGGTCAAAACAGAAAAGGGCAAGCTGGTGGCCCAGCGTGCCGGGGTGTTGCAGCAATTGCTGATCGAAGAGATGGAGATGGACCCGGTGGATGCGGCGGCGGCTGTACGCAGTGTGCAAGACTGGGTGGACGAGGACGACAACGAACGTTTGGATGGGGCCGAGTCAAGCTATTACAGCACCCTGGAGCCGCCCTATGCGGCCCGCAACGGCCCCCTTCGAACCTTCGATGAGCTGGTAATGATCAAGGGCTTTAACCGCGAATTGGTCGACAAACTGGCCCCCCACGTGACGGCCATCTGGACCGGTACCGGCACCACCCCGTCACCCTACCGGGGTAAAATCAACATCAATACCGCCAGCACCGCCCTGTTACGGGCGCTCGACCCGAATCTGGATGATCAGGATGTGAGCGCCATCGAACGGGAGCGCGATAACGACCCGTTTGGAGCACAGGATATGAGCGGTACAGGCCTCAAGAGGAAGATCACCGGGCTGGACGATAGTACCGCTGCGACGCTTGCGAAGCTGGTTCATTACGAGAGCGATTTTTTCTCGGTAGAGGCCACCGGTCAGGTGGGGGATACCAAGCGATCGGTGTGGGCGCTGTTGAAGCGCGGCGGCACCGGTACCAGTACCCGCCAATCGGTAACTCAGGTGATGGCCTGGCGGGTAAATTGATGGGTTTTGTGGCAAGTTTTCGGCAGATATTGGCCTGTGGCGGGGTATTGCTGATAGGGGTCGCAGGGTTACTCCTGTGGGGTGGTAATCCGCAGGCAGAGGCCAAACCGGGAACCCCCCTGGCCATCTTCTGGGACTGGTCTGCCGGCACCAATACCAGCGGTGCCCACCGGTTAACCCTTACGGTCAAGGCCCGCGTTGCCATGCGTTATGCGGAAATGCGCTTTACGACTGACGGCAGCAGCAGGGCGGTATTCGGGTCGATGAACTGGCAGGGGCCGTTGGCAGCGGGCGAACGGATTACCCGCACCCTGTGGGTGCAGCCGTCTGCACGTCGTAGTCTGAAGGCTACCGTGGAGGGAATAACGGTATCAGACGTGCATGTTTATCAGGTGTTAAACCTGGACAAAGCGGTCGCCCCCATTGATGAATCCCAACAAAAACCCCGTACTCCCGGCACCTTTGGCTTTGCCGACGCCCCTGCAGGCAGCGGCGGACTGCGTGAGTTGCCGGGGCGATAGCCCGGTGGAGCGGGCGCAGCCTGGTGTGATGTGGCCCCGGCGGTTGGGGGGAGCGGGCTGGTTCACAGGCCAGTTGACACGATGGTTTGCGGGGCTGGTAACCGCCCTGTTGTTATCGGCCTGTACCGGCGGTGGTATCACCAGCCTGTCTTGTGATGTTCCCACCACCAATGGTGCTGCGGTCGGCGGAACCGCCCTGTATGAAGATAAAACCTACGGCAACCGGGGGTTTATCGGTCGGGTATTGAAGCCGGTTCGATTCGCCACGGTGGAGTTGCGGCGGGTGCCCTCCGACGTGGTGATTGGCATCGCCAGTACCGATGGGGCGGGCAATTACTGTGTTGAGCAGACAGTCTTTACACCCGGCAACGTCAAGGTGCGGGTGGTGGCGGCGGCACGGGTGCCGGGTGGTCAGGTGTCGGTGGACGATGGCCGCAGCAGCACCTCGTATTTTATGGAGTCGAATCGACCGTTTACCCTTACCGAGGCGGCGGTCACTACCGCCTCCACACTGGTGGCGTTTGAGGACAGTCCATGGTCTCCACGCGGGTTCGGCCTTACCAAACTGGGAGGGGCGTTCAACCTGCTCGACAACGCCGTAAACGCCATCGGCTTCGTGCACGATCTGTGGGGCGGCCCGGACCTGCCCCGCTTACAGGTGAAATGGATCTCCAGCGGAGATGGTCAAGGTACCTTCTTTCTGCGCCGTCAGCAGGGTAACTCGGTCAACTTCATTCACATGAAGGGGCGCGTGGCCGGCGACTCTGACGAGTACGACGACGATATTTTCCTGCACGAGTTTGGCCACTTTGTTTTAAGTGTGCGTTCGCAAGACAACTCCCGTGGTGGCAGTCACTTCATCAACGGCACCACGCAGGACGCACGCCTGTCCTGGTCAGAGGGGTGGGCCAACTTCTTCTCTGCCATGGTGCGCGACGTGCGACCCGGCGGGTTTTCCAACCGGTCGGGGATCAGGGCCTCGATTATCGACTCGTTTGCATTGACCGAGGGCAGTCAGGGGGCGTTGCGGTTTTCCTTTGAGCTGGCCACCCCGCAGGCCTTCACCCCGGATCAGAGCGACCCGGTACTGGGTGGGGTGGCGGTCACTGCGCGACTGTTCAAGGCGCTGGTCAAAGGAAGTACCAGCGAGGTATCGGTGGGTACCGCCCTGTGGGACATCTATGCCGGTGGCCCCACCTGGCCTGCGCTGGGGGTGGATGGCATGCGCCGGGTGATTGCCAATATTCCCAATCAGGCCTCGGCAACTGAACAGGTGACGTTTGAGACCTTCTGGCGTTCCCTGCGCCAGCTGGAACCGGCGCTGGCCGCAGCGGTACGCTCCCATCTGGTCGCGGATCGGCAGATGTCGTTAGATGAGGACCTGTTGGGGCTGGACGACACCGTGGCCGAACTGAACGCCCTTACCGGAGCCGACCAGATCGATCACAATTTCCCCCCCAACGGCGGGCTGCCGTCGGTGGGGCATACCCTCACCACCAGCCGTCGGGTGGACAGTGCGGGGCAGCTTGCTGATGTGGACCTGTTCCGGCTGACCGTCAATCCGGGGGCCACCTATGTCATCACTACCGAAAACCTCATCGATGGTGCCGACACCTTTCTGGAGGTATTGACCGACGACGCTGCCCAGACCGTGATTGACAGCAACGACAATTACATCCCGTTCCCGGTCCGTTTTGTCGTCAACGATAACGGCACGCAGGTGCCCGACTTTGCCACTCAATTGGTGCATACGGACTGTAATGTGGCTCCGGCCAACTCCCTGCGTGGGGTCATCACAGGTTTGCGAAACCCCACAGCGGTGCGCAACTGCCCCCCCAATGCCCAGAACCCGCGTCCCGCCCCGCTGGCATCGACGCCGGAGTATCTGGCCTCACAGGTGACGGTTCAGTTGGCCACCGGCAGCTACCTGATTCGGGTGTCGCGCTCGGTAGCGGCTCCACCCTCTGCCGATCATGCGGGTGGTTATGACCTGCGAGTGACCTTGCAGTAACCGTGGCGTGGTTGAAGAGCGGCCCGGCTGGGTGCTACTCTCAGCGTCTTCCGGTGCCCTGACGGGCGCTTTTTCTGACGATTAGTCTGAGGCCGCCTCGTGTCCTGGTTTACCCGTAAATTTCGTAAAATCACCGCTTCCGGTGCCGACCGCACCGAGATCCCCGAGGGGTTCTGGCTCAAGTGCAACGGCTGCAAGGAGATCATCTACCGCAAAGAGGTGGATGCCAACCTGAAGGTCTGCCCCAAGTGTCACTACCACTTTCCAATTTCGGTGGATGAGCGCATTGCGCTGGTATGCGATCCGGGCTCCTTTGTGGAGTTCAACGAGGGGCTTCGCAGCAAGGACCCGTTGGGTTTCAAGGATTCCCAACGCTATAAAGAGCGCATCAAAAAGGCACAAAAAAAGACCGGCCGCACCGAAGGCATGGTGACCGGCGATGCATCGATCTGTGGTCGTCCGGCAGTGCTGGGATTGATGAATTTTGCCTTTATGGGCGGCAGCATGGGCTCGGTGGTGGGCGAGAAGATAGCCCGTTGTACCGACCGTTGCCTGGAGACCGGTCATCCGTTGGTCCTGTTTTCGACCTCTGGCGGAGCGCGCATGCAGGAGGGCATCCTGTCGCTCATGCAGATGGCCAAGACCAGTGCCGCCATTGCCCGTCTGCGAGAGCAGCAGATTCCCTACCTGTCGGTGATGACCGACCCCACCTACGGCGGCGTCACCGCCAGCTTCAGCATGCTGGGCGACGTGAATCTGGCCGAGCCGGGTGCCCGTATCGGTTTTGCCGGTGCGCGGGTGATCGAACAGACCATCAAAGAACAACTGCCCGAGGGCTTTCAGCGGTCTGAATTCTTGCTGGAACACGGCATGCTCGACATGATTGTGGACCGTAAAGACCTGCGTGACACGCTGGGGCGGCTGCTGTCGTTTTTCGGGCCGCCTGCAGCGCCAGAGGTGGCCACGCCGGAGGAGACTCCGAGCGAGGAGGTTGATCCGGCCGAGGTCGCTGCACCCACCGGTCACTAGAGCCGCACATGCCACAGCGTGACCGGAGCGCGGGTCACGTCCTGACCCGGCGGGGCGATGTAGATCGGCTGTTGCATCGCCTGACCCGGTTTGGTGTCAAACTGGGGCTGGAGCGCATCACGGAGTTGCTGGCCCGTCAGGGCAACCCCCACAACCGATACCCCACTGTCCACGTGGCGGGCACCAACGGCAAGGGCTCTACCGCCTGCTTTTTGAGTGCCCTGTTCAGCGCCACCGGGCAGGTGTGCGGGCGTTATACCTCACCGCATCTGCACGATTTTTCAGAGCGCATCTGTATCGATGGCGTCCCCATCAGCGATGAGGAGTTGGCGGCGTTGACCCGATCGGTGCTGGGAGACGCGCTCGACAGGGCCGACCCGGACGCCCCGTTGCCCACCTTTTTTGAGGCGGCTACGGCGCTGGCGTTGACCCATTTTGCCAATCGCAAGGTGGATATGGCCATCATCGAGGTGGGGTTGGGCGGACGGCTGGATGCCACCAATGTGGTGCAGCCGCAGGTAACGGTAATCACTCCGGTGGCGCTGGATCACAGCCAGCAGTTGGGCAACAGCGTGGCACAGGTGGCCGGGGAGAAGGCCGGAATCATCAAGGCCGGGGTACCGGTGGTGACCGGGGCTACCGATGAGGCGTTGACGATGATCAAGGCGCGGGCGGCTGCGCTGGGCTGCCCCCTGTATGTGCTGGGGCAGGATTTTGAGGTGGTGGGCGAGGGGCCGTTTTCCTATCACGGCATCCGCACCAACTACCACGATCTGGTGTCCGGGCTGCCCGGTACTCACCAGCGGCACAACGCGGCGCTGGCGCTGGCGGCTGCCGAGCTCTGTTTCCCCAAAGGGGTGTCGTTGCCCGCTGAACTGGTGCAACAGGCGCTGCTCGGGGCGGTATGGCCCGGACGGCTGGAGCAGGTGCAGGACAGCCCCCCGGTGGTGCTGGATTGCGCCCACAACCCGGATGCGGCCCGCACCCTGGCCGACTACCTGTCCACCGGACCGCATCCCGGCCCCCTGTGGCTGGTGTTGGGGGTGTTGCAGGACAAGGATTTTGATGGGGTTGTTGCTCCATTGGCCCCCCTGGCGAGCCGGTTGGTGCTGACCGCGCCGGCATGTGACCGACAGGGCAAATTGGCAGAGCAGCAGCAGATCGCCAGCCAGTACGGCCCGGTGCAGGTGGCGAACACTGTGGCCGAGGCGCTGGCACTGGCGCTGGACGGTGCCCGCACCGATCACGGTTGGGTGGTGGTGGCCGGGTCGTTATATACCGTGGGGGAGGCCCGCGCGCTGTTGCTGGCACCAACCGGATGAGCGGCCAGCGCCGATGGAAGGGGGCATCCCTGCTGGCCGCCCTGCTGGTGTTGACGGGTGTGGCTACAGGGTGGGGCTTCTCGCTGACTCCCGCAGGGGTGGAGCAGACCGCTGAGGCCGTACCGGTCATGGTAGAAGCGGAGCGGATGCACTACCGGCGGGCCACCGAGCAGATCGAGGCCAGTGGTTCGGTGGTGGCC
>JALWRU010000233.1 GCA_026994095.1 Nitrospira sp.
GGGGCGGGGCGGGCCATCAGATAGCCCTGCACACCGTCACAGCCCTGCTCGCGCAAAAAGTTTAACTGGCCGGCGGTCTCCACCCCTTCGGCGATGATCGACAGGGACAGCCCCTGGGCCAGCGCAATGACTGCCCGCGAGATGGCGGCATTGCCCGAATCGGTGTCTACATCACGCACAAAACAGCGGTCCAGTTTGAGGATATCCGCCGGAATGCGCTTTAAGTAGCTGAGCGACGAGTAGCCCACACCAAAGTCGTCAATAGAGATCTGGACGCCCAGCCCCTTCAGGTCAGCCAGGGTGCGCTCGTTCAAGCGATTGTTGGTGAGCATGGCTCCCTCGGTGATCTCCAGTGCCAGGTCTTTGGCCTTCAAACCACTGTTGCCGAGGACATTGGCCACCTGCTCCACCAGGTTGTTCTGATGAAACTGCTGGGCCGACAGATTAACCACCATGTGGACCCCTTTAAGGCCCTTGTCCTGCCACTCTTTGGCCTGAAAACAGGCGGTTTTAAGCACCCACTCACCGATGGGCTGGATCAGCCCGGTCTCCTCCGCCAGCCAGATAAACTGGCCCGGTGGCAGCAGCCCCAGGGTCGGGTGGTGCCAGCGCAGCAGCGCCTCCACACCGGTCAGCTTACCGGAATTCAGATTGATCTGCGGCTGGTAGTAGAGTACCAGTTCGTCCCGCTCCAACGCGCGCCGCAGGTCGGTCTCCAGCCGCAATCGCTCGGCTGCCGGGGCGGTCATGTCGCGGGTAAAGCCCTCCCAGCGGTTGCCACCGTTCTCTTTGGCCCGGTACATGGCCGATTCGGCGTTTTGTAACACCACCTCTACATCGCGCTCGCCTGCAGGGCAGGTCACCAGACCGATGCTGGGGGTGACATAAAACTCCTGCCCTGCAATCTGAAACGGCGTGCTCATGGCGGCCACAATGCTGTCGGCTACTGCACCCGCCCGCTCGGCCCGTTGGCCCCCCAGCAGGATGGCAAATTCGTCGCCGCCCATGCGCGCCAACGCGTCACGGTCATCAATCAGCAGTTGCAGTCGTTCGGCTACTGACGCCAACAGCCGGTCACCGTTATGGTGCCCAAGGGAGTCGTTAATGGCCTTGAAACGGTCCAGATCCAGATAGAGCAGGGCGTTGGCCTGCTGCTCTCCCTTTTTGCGCAGCAGGCCGCTTTTCAGGTCTTCGCGGAACTGGTGCCGGTTGGCCAGCCCGGTGAGCGGGTCCATGCGGGTGGTGGCCGAGTGCTGCTCCTCACTAACAAAGCGTTGCATGGCCCGCCGCACCCGCGATACCGACAGGCGGTTGCCCGGCGCCTTGATCAGATAGTCCTGGGCACCGCGCTCAACTGCCAGCAGGGCGGTGGATTCAGTGGCGCGGGAGCAGAGCACCACCACCGGGGTGGCCGGGGCTGCAGCCCGTGCACCATTCAAGGCAGCAATACCCTGGGCGTCTGGCAGGGACAGGTCCAGCAGGATGACGTCGAAGGACTCGGTGCTCAGGCGAATGGCGGCCCGCTCCAGCGAGGCTTCGCGCACCAGATTGATACGGTCGGCGTCGCCGTCCTGCATCAAGTCTTTAAGCAGTAGAACGTCTTCCGGGTCGTCCTCGACGAGCAGGGCTTTGATGACCGCTGGTACTGCCATGTGGGTTTGATCTCCTGCACAATCCGTTGCTTAAAACCGGGCCGTATTCTAGCGGGAAACGGTGGTTGAACCAAGCCTTCAATTTGCATTGAATACGGATTGAAAAGCCGATTGAAATGCGTCGTTGACAGGGGCACCGTGTGGCCGTAGAATCTCCGCTCGCTTACCGGCGATGCCGAAGTGGTGAAATTGGTAGACACGCTAGGTTCAGGGTCTAGTGGGGGAAACCCCGTGGGAGTTCGAATCTCCCCTTCGGCACCATTGGTTTGACCTGAAAAAGGCCTCCCTCACCGGAGGCCTTTTTTTCGTTTTGGCGTAAGGTATCCGGCAACTCCAGACCAACAGGCAGGGGCTCTCATGACCCGTATTCTGACCATCTGTGGCAGCACCCGTGACGGCTCTACCAATCGGGGGCTGCTGCGTGCCGTGGCAAACATGATCCAGGGGCGGGCAGTCGTCACGCAGGTGGATATTGCCGCTTTGCCACATTTTTCGCCTGACATACCCTCACCACCTGCGGTAAACGCCTATCAAGAAGCCCTGCGACAGGCGGACCTACTGCTGATTGCCACTCCCGAATACGCCCACGGTCTGCCGGGGGTGCTTAAAAATGCGCTGGACTGGGTGGTGGCGGACGAGTACTTTCCCGGCAAGCGGGTGGCGGTGATATTCGGCTCCACCGGCGATGCGGCCAATGCCCGCATTCATCTGCTCGAAATTCTCACCACCATGTGCGCGCAGATAGACGAGTCGCTGATCCTGCATCTGCCCGGCTCCCGCAGCAAGGTGGACCGGGAGGGCAGGTTTTTGCAACCGGCGGCACAGGCAGAAGTGGCCGCATTTGTGGAACGGCTGCTGTCATAGACCCGCGCAGGCTAAGGGGCTGGTATATCTGGACGGTGAGGGGTGATTGGCCCCATGCTTAAGACAGCGCCCGGTGTCACCTGGTGGGCATCAATCCAGCCGCTGGCCCCTTCAATAAAGTGGCGGCTGGGATAGCGCGGCCCGAACACCGGGCAGGGGTCTCCGGCACAGGGAGGCACGTCGGTCATCACCGCCATCACCTTGCCGTGCTTGTCGATCCACGCCACATCGATGGCAAACAGGCAGTTTTTCATCCAGATACGGTGTTCGCCGGACTGTTTGTAGCGGAACAGCATCAACTGGCCGTCCGGTTGATGGGTTCGGTACATCAGGCCGATGGCACGCTCTGATGGGCGCTGCATCACCTCGGCAGGGGCGGTGGTGCCGTCGGGCAGGCCGATCTGCATCCATCCGGCTGCCCATCCGCTCGCTGGCCACAGGCTCAGCAGAGCGGCCCATAGCCACATCTTTCGCAGGGGTCGGGTCAACCCGCCCCATCACGCATATAGGACTCGTAACGGGCAACTTCTTCCTGGTTGCCCATCATAACCGGCACCCGCTGGTGCAGGTCGGTGGGCATGATGTCCATGATGCGCCCGGTACCAGAAGTGGCCCAGCCACCGGCCTGCTCCGCCAGGAAGGCCATGGGGTTGGCCTCCACCAGCAGCCGTAGTTTGCCCTGGGGTTTGCTCTCTTCGGTGGGGTACAAGAAGACCCCGCCGTCGATCAGGTTGCGGTGAAAGTCTGCCACCATGGCACCGATATAGCGGTGACCAAAAGGCCGCGCAGGGGAGTCACCAACGGCCTTGATGTAGTCGATGTACTGGCGGGTCGGTTTGTCCCAGTAGGCGTAGTTGCCCTCGTTGACGCTGTAGTACTTGCACCGGTCCGGGAAGCGCATACGGTTGTGGGACAGCACAAACTCGCCCACACTCGGGTCCAGCGTAAAACCGTACACACCATAACCGGTGGAGTAGACCATCACGGTGGACGAGCCGTACATCACATAGCCCGCTGCCAGCTGGTTGCGGCCCGGTTGCAGACAGTCGTCGCCGGTGGCGATTTTGCCTTCGCTCTGTTTGGGCAGGATTGAGAATATGGTGCCGATGCTGGCGTTTACCCCAATGTTGGAGGAGCCGTCCAAAGGGTCCATGTTGACCACATATTTACCGGCCCACTGTTCCGGTACGATCACGGCCTCGGCGTTCTCTTCAGAGCCGATGGCGCAGACCCGCTCGCTGCGGGACAGGATGCCGATGAGCAGGTCGTTGGAGTAGATATCCAGCTTCTGGACAGCTTCACCCTGCACGTTGACGTCACCGGTGGCACCGATAATGTTGTTGATGCCCGCCCGCCGGACCTCGCTGGAGATCATTTTGGCCGCCAACGCGATGTCGTACAACAGGTTGGTAAAGGTGCCCGAGGTGGCCCCCATCCGTCGCTCTTCAGTGAGGATGTGGCGCTCGATGGTCATGAGGGACATGGGGTTGGTCCTAGCGGTAGTTCTGGAATTGAAGGGGCAGACCGAAGTCCTTGTCCTTGAGCAGGGCCATTACAGCTTGCAGGTCATCGCGTTTTTTACCCGACACACGTACCTGCTCCCCCTGGATGGCGGCCTGCACTTTCATCTTTTTTTCTTTGATGGCCTTAACAATCTGTTTGGCCTTGTCGGAAGGGATCCCCTGTTGCAGGGTGACCACCTGTCGTACGGTGGCGTTGGCAGCCGGTTCTACCGGGCCGTAATCCAGCGCCTTGATGGAGATACCTCGTTTAACGATGCGCTCTTCCAGTACTTTGACCACACTCTTGAGCTTGCCCTCATCGTCCGAGATCAGGGTGATGCCCTTGTCGTCCAGGCTGATGGCGCTGGCGCTGCCCTTGAAGTCAAACCGTTGAGAGAGCTCTTTGGCAGCTTGCTCCACGGCATTTTTGACCTCCTGCATGTCCAGCTCGGAGACCACGTCGAATGAACTGTCGGCTGCCATTTAGATAATGGCAATCAGGATGGCCAGCGACAACACAGTGGTCAGGATAAGCAGACCGATGGTCCAGCTTTTAAGCGGTGAATCTCCCATGGATGGAACTCCTTAAAATAGTGGTGAGCTGACCCGGTGGCCGACCCGTTGTGGGTGAGTATACGAATCCGCCGGGAATGGGAGCAAGCGCCGGACCGGTCAGGCGTTACCAAAACTGCCAGTGCTGGCCGTAAACCACCCACACCCCCAATGCCAGATTGGTCACCCCGTGGGCCACTACAGCCGCCCCCAGACTGCGGGTGCGGCATATGAGGGCACCGTATGCGACCCCCGCCATGATACCCGCCAGCCACAGGTGATGTTCGACCCCGAACAGCAGGCACGGGGCGATAAAACTGAGTGGAGTGAAGCGACCCACCGGCACCCGCCAGAAGTCGCTGTCGATCAGGTAACGCATTAAAAAGCCGCGCCAGAACAGCTCTTCAAACAGTGGTACGATCAGCGCAGCTCCGGCCAGTCGAACCCCGATCAATGCCCAGGTGCCAGCGGGCGGCAGACCGGCTTCATAGGGGTTGTAGCCCTCACTACCATCCCCCTGGGTGGCCCAGGGCCAGTCCATCTGAATCCACAGGGCAAAGACCACCATACCGGTGACGATGCTGGCCGCCAGAGCCGGTGTTGACGGACGCCAGTTCAGGCCGGAGTAGTGGCTCCGAAAATAGCACAGCAGTGCCAGCGGTATCAGCAGTTTGAGGGGGTAGATCCAGAGGTGGTCGCCCGACGCCAGTGGTGCCAGTACCGGCAGCCATTCGGCCAGCGTGGAGAGGCCACCCTCCAGCGCAATCAGCCCCATATAGGCGGCAAACGGCGCAAAAAACGGCACCGCTGTCTGGCCGGGGCGGGGTGGGGTGGTGGCTCCGTGCAAGGGGACTCCTGATTAGCCGACAAACGGCCGATAAAGGGGGGTGTACCAGCCCGATTGCTGGTGTCTGGCCCGAGGGGAGTCGGATGGCATAACCTGCCGCATCGTGTATGCTTAACCACTTTCCCTGTGGCAGGGCCGCTGGCCTTCCACTCCCCCGTACAAGAGCCTATCGGCCATGGCCGCTGACGACAACACTTCTCCGCCAGAGATGGCCCCCAAAGAACCGGCAGCTACCCCGCCCAAGAAGCGCCGTTACTGGTTGTGGGCCCTGTCTGCCGTGACCGGTGTCGGGCTGGTGGCCGGTCTGGCCCTGACGGGATGGGTATTCATGCTGGCCCGCGACCTGCCCGATGTGTCGGGCCTCAACGAATACTCCCCCGGATCGGTCACCCGTATCTACGATGTGCACAACCAGTTGGCCGGGGAGTACTACAGTGAACGGCGGGTCTATGTACGCCTGGAGCAGGTGCCCCAGTCGCTGATTCAAGCGGTGTTATCAGTGGAAGATACCCGTTTTTACACCCACATGGGGGTCGATCCGGTCCGTATCGGCGGCGCGGTAATCGCCAACTTTGCCCGACGGGGACTTAGTCAGGGTGGCAGTACCATCACCCAGCAGTTGGCCCGTACCCTCTTTTTGTCGCGTAAAAAGACCTTTACCCGCAAGATCAAAGAGGCGCTGCTATCGCTCAGAATCGAGCAGGTGCTGACCAAAGACCGCATTTTAGAGCTGTATCTCAATGAGATTTACTTCGGTAACGGTGCCTACGGGGTGCAGGCGGCGGCACAGGCCTATTTTGGCAAGGATGTGGCTGAGATCAACCTGCCTGAATCGGCCTTTATGGCCGGCCTGCCCAAGGCCCCCAGTCGCTATACCCCGTACCGCAACCCCAAAGACACCAAAAACCGTCAAGGGGTGGTGCTTAGGCGCATGGTAGACGCCGGAGTGATCGACTGGAACGAGTATCAGGCTGCCTACGCTGCGGATATGACCTTCAAGCGGCCCCATCAGGTGTCCCGTCAAGCCCCTTATTTTATGGAAGAAATCCGCAAACACCTGTCCCGTACTTACGGGGTAGAGGCGGTCTATCAGGGCGGGCTGTCGGTCTACACCACGCTGGATACCTCATTACAGGTGGCAGCGGAGAAGGCCGTCAAGCGAGGCCTTCGGGCACTGGACAAGCGGCAGGGCTGGCGCGGGCCGGTGGGCCATTTGACCGACGAGGAGTTTGCCACCCGCAAAAACAAGGCCCCCCGCGCCCGTATTCGTACCGAACTGACCCGAGGCCACATTTACGAAGGGGTGGTGCTGGAGGTCGGGGACGACATTCGTGTGCTGGTGGAGGGCCACGAGGCCCTGATCCGCCCGGAAGATATGGCCTGGGCCCGCCGCCGCCTAAACGGCCCGGACCTGAAAAAAGACCGCAAGATCTACCATAAATTTGTCCCTGGTAACCACATTGCGGTAGGCGATGTGATCCACGTGGGCATCAAGTCGATCACGCCGCTGGCCTACACACTGGAGCAGTTGCCCATTGCCCAGGCGGCGGTGGTTGCGCTGGACCCGCTCACCGGCGAGATTCGCGCGCTGGTGGGCGGCTACGACTTCAGTCTGAGCCAGTTCAACCGGGCGCTCATGGCCCGCCGCCAGCCGGGATCGGCGTTTAAACCGCTGGTCTATGGGGCCGCCTTTGACAAAGGATACTCTCCGGCCAGTCTGGTGATGGATACACCGTTGGTATTCCACGACAGCACCACCAAGATCACCTGGAAACCGGAAAACTACGAAAAGGAATTTTTTGGCCCCACCACCCTGCGGGAAGGGCTGGTCCATTCGCGTAACGTGGCCTCGATCAAGCTGTTACGCCAGTTGGGCATCCGCCCGGTAGTGGCGTTCACGCGCCGTCTGGGCATCACCAGCAATCTGGCCGAAGACCTGTCATTGGCGCTGGGGTCTTCCAGCATCAACGTGCTGGAGTTGTCGCGGGCCTACGCGGTATTTGCCTCTGGCGGTATGCGTGCCGACCCCTACACCATCCGACGGGTGGTAGACCGCCTGGGCAACGTGCTGGAGGCGACCGAACCCAAGGTGCAGCGGGTGATCTCTGAGGAGACCGCCTATCAGGTGATGACCGTGCTGGAGGATGTCATCCGCCGGGGCACCGGGCGCAAGGCCAGGCAGCTCAAGGCCCATCTGGGCGGCAAGACCGGCACCACCAACAACTTTACCGACGCCTGGTTCATGGGCAGTAGCGCCAATTTGACCCTGGGGGTATGGGTCGGCATGGACGACCACACCACCCTGGGCGATAAAGAGACCGGCGCGCGGGCGGCACTGCCCATCTGGATTGATGTAATGCGGGCGGCCTTGAAAGAGCTTCCGGACGTGCCGTTTAACATCCCCAAGGGGATTGTTTACGTAAAGGTAGACCCGACCACCGGCATGCGTGCCGCCGAGGGTAGCAAGGGGGTGCTGGAGGTGTTTGACCGGCACCACAAACCGCAGGCTGTCAGCCGTGCGCAGACCAGTCTCGCAGACTTTGTGGCATTGGACATGGGCGCCGGTGGGAGTTAAACTTACCGGCTATGGTTTTTTCCCCAACATCCGCCCGGTTGGCTGAGTTTCCCGGTGAGCGATTGCCCGCCTGGGTGACCGCTAAAAAGGCCCCCGTCGGGGCCGGTTTCCGGCTCAAATCCCGCCTGCGTCAGGCCCGCCTGACGACCGTGTGTGAAGAGGCCCGTTGCCCCAATCTGGCCGACTGTTTCGGTCACGGCGTGGCCACCTTTATGCTGCTCGGCTCGGTCTGTACCCGCACCTGCGGGTTCTGTGCGGTGGCTCAGGGCACCCCTCAGCCGGTGGATGTCGATGAACCGGCCCGCATTGTGGAAGCGGCGCGGTCGATGGGCCTGCGTCATGTGGTCGTGACCTCGGTAGACCGGGACGATCTGGCGGACGGCGGCAGCGATCAGTTTGTAGCAGTTATAGAGCAGCTTCGACAGGCGTTGCCCGCTGTCACCGTAGAGGTCTTGACCCCGGATTTTGGTGGCGATCTGGCGGCAGTGCGGGCCATCTGTGATGCCACCCCGGCGGTCTATAACCACAATCTGGAGACGGTGCCGCGGCTGTATGACGTGGCCCGCAAAGGGGCGTCTTATACCGGCTCTCTGGCGCATTTGCGGCAGGTGGCCGACTACGCCCCTGAGATCGTCACCAAGTCGGGTGTCATGGTGGGGTTGGGTGAACGTGATGATGAGTTACATGAGGTATTTGCCGATCTGGCGGACAGCGGCGTACAGGTGCTGACCATCGGTCAGTACCTGCGGCCCGGTCGCAAGCAATTGCCGGTGGACCGTTATGTCACGCCCGACGGCTTCTCCCAACTGCGTAAGATGGCGATGGAGATGGGCTTTCGACAGGTGGTGGCAGGCCCTTTGGTGCGCAGTTCGTTTCATGCGGGTGACACCTTCAATTCCCTTGGTATGCAAGAGGTGGTGCGGTGAGTGACGGCAAGCAGAGTTCCGGTTCCGGCAGTCTGGGCGGGCATGAGTTTCGTCGTATCCAGCGGCTGCCACCCTATGTGTTCGCCGCCGTCAACGAGCTTAAAATGGCGGCTCGCCACCGGGGTGAAGACATCATCGATTTTGGCATGGGCAACCCGGATCAGCCGACCCCCCAGCACATTGTCGACAAGCTGTGTGAAGCGGCTCAGGACCAGCGTAACCACCGCTACTCCATGTCGCGCGGCATTCCGGGCCTCAGGCGGGCGGTGTGCGCCTTCTACAAACGCAAGTTCAATGTAGAGTTGGACCCGGAGTCGGAGGCGGTGGTCACCATCGGCTCCAAGGAGGGCCTGTCGAGCCTTGCGCTGGCCATCACCAGCCCCGGCGACGCGGTGTTGGCCCCCAATCCGTCCTATCCGATCCACCCCTATGGCTTCATCATCGCCGGGGCCGATATCCGCCACGTGCCGGTACGACCGGATCTGGACTATTTTGAAGAGCTGACCAAGGCGGTGCGCGACTGCTGGCCGCCGCCCAAGGTGCTGCTGGTGAACTTCCCGTCCAACCCCACCGCGCAGGTGGTGGATTTGCCGTTCTATCAGAAGGTGGTCGATTTCGCCCGCGAGCACAACATTCTGGTGGTGTCGGATCTGGCCTACGCGGAGATTACCTTTGACGGCTACGAAGCGCCGTCGATCCTGCAGGTGCCGGGGGCCAAGGATGTAGCGGTGGAGTTCTACTCCCTGTCGAAGACCTACAACATGCCCGGTTGGCGGGTCGGTTTTATGCTGGGCAACCCGGAGATGGTCGGTGCCCTGTCACGCATCAAGTCCTATCTGGACTACGGCATGTTCCAGCCCATCCAGATTGCCGCTACCGCTGCGTTAAACGGCCCGCAGGAGTGTGTGCGCGAGATCTGCGACATGTATCAGGCCCGCAGGGACACACTGGTGCGGGGTATGGCGCGGGCCGGGTGGCACATCGACTCGCCTAAAGCGAGCATGTTTGTGTGGGCGCAGATCCCGGACAAATACCGCGAGATGGGTTCGCTGGAGTTCTCCAAATTCCTGTTAAAAGAGGCCAAGGTGGCGGTCAGCCCCGGGGTCGGATTTGGTGAATACGGCGACGACTGCGTGCGTATCGCACTGGTAGAGAACGAGCACCGTATTCGGCAGGCG
Organism: Nitrospira sp.; assembly: GCA_026994095.1. Lineage (GTDB taxonomy): Bacteria > Nitrospirota > JACRHL01 > JACRHL01 > JACRHL01 > JALWRU01. The sequence continues at coordinate 10,097 of JALWRU010000233.1, forward strand.
GTGGCGGGCATCCGCAAGGTACTGTAGTTTTTTTCGTCATTTTTGACGGCATTGTAGAGGGGCTGGACAGGGCACATGGCGCAGGCAATCCACATTGGTGTGATCGGGGCGGGGACCGTTGGTGGCGGGGTGGTTTCCATTCTGCAAGGCAACTGCGGGCTGATTGAGCAACGGCTCGGAGTGCCCATGCAGTTGCGCCGGGTAGCCGACAGCAATCCGGCCACGCTGGCGGCCTTGGGCCTGCCGGAGGGGGTTGCCACCCATGACGGATTCGCGGTGGTGAACGACCCGGATGTGCATGTGGTGGTGGAGTTGGTGGGCGGCGACGGCATTGCCAGGGAACTGACATTGGCCGCCTTTGCCGCGGGCAAACACGTGGTCACCGCCAACAAGGCGTTGGTGGCCACCCACGGCGAAGAACTGTTCAGCGCCGCCAACAAGGCCGGTGTGCAGTATATGTTCGAGGCTGCAGTGGGCGGCGGCATCCCCATCCTCCGGGCCATGCGCGAGAGTTTTACCGGCGACCGGATTGAGTCCATGCTGGGCATCATCAACGGGACCGCCAACTACATCCTGACCCGCATGACCGACAACGGCGAGGCGTTCGGCCCGGTATTGGCCGACGCCCAGGCGCTGGGCTACGCGGAGGCCGACCCGACCTACGATATTGACGGTATCGATACGGCCCACAAGCTGGCGTTGCTGGTGGGCATGGCCTTTGGCGGGCAGGTGGGGCTGGACGACATCCACACCGAGGGCATCCGTGGCATTGAGCCGGTGGATCTGGACTACGCCAAGGCGTTTGGCTGCAAGGTCAAACTGCTGGCCATCGCCAAGGCCCACCAGGACGGTTCGATCGAAGCGCGGGTGCATCCGACCATGGTGGATCAGTCCCGCTTGATCGCGCAGGTGGACGGGGTGTTCAACGCGGTGGCAGTGACCGGCGACCGGGTGGGGGAGACCCTCTTTTACGGCCAGGGTGCCGGGGCCATGGCTACCGGCAGTGCGGTGGTGGGCGATCTGGTGGCGGTGGCGCGGGACATCCGTACCGGCAGCCGTGACCGGGTGCCGCCCATGGCTTTTCAGGCCGACCAGCGTTCGCCTTTGACCATCCGCCCCATGGCGCAGATCGAGAGTCTCTACTACCTGCGGCTGACGGTGGTGGATGAGCCGGGGGTGCTGGCCGATATCAGCGGGTTGTTTGGCCAGCACCAGATCAGCATTGCGCGGGTCATTCAGGAGGGGCAGTCCAGCGAGTCGGTTGCGCTGGTCATTATGACCCACCGGGCCAGAGAGCAGAACCTGCGTCAGGCGCTGGCAGAGATTGAAGCGCTCAACTGTGTAACGGCACCGACTACGGTGATCCGTGTGGAGTCCGACGATGCCTAAGGTATGGCACGGCCTGATCCGTGAATACAAAGATTTTTTGCCAGTAACAGACAAGACCCCGGTGGTGACATTGCAGGAGGGTAATACCCCCCTCATTCCCACCCGCCGCCTGAACATGGCCATCAACCCGGACATTGAGATCTATCTCAAGTATGACGGTGCCAATCCTACCGGCTCCTTTAAGGACCGGGGCATGACCATGGCGGTGTCGAAGGCCAAGGAGCAGGGGGCCAAATCGATCATCTGCGCCTCCACCGGCAATACCTCGGCCGCTGCGGCGGCCTATGGTGCCAGCGCCGGCATGGAGGTGTTTGTACTGATCCCGGACGGTAAAATTGCCCTGGGCAAACTGGCGCAGGCCATGGCCTATGGCGCGCAGGTATTGCAGATCCACGGCAATTTTGACGAAGCGCTGACGCTCGTCACCGAGATCTCGGCAGGCTTTCCCATCACGCTGGTGAACTCGGTCAACCCGTTCCGCATCGAGGGCCAGAAAACCGCCGCCTTTGAGGTCATCGACCAACTCGGTTTTGCCCCGGATTATCACTTTTTGCCAGTCGGTAACGCGGGCAACATCACCGCCTACTGGAAGGGTTATCAGGAGTATCTGGCAGCCGGAAAGTCGCGCAAGACACCGCGCATGATGGGCTGGCAGGCGGCAGGCTCCGCACCGATTGTGCTGGACCAGATCGTGGAGAACCCGTCCACCGTGGCCACCGCCATCCGCATTGGCAACCCGGCCAGCTGGAAGGGGGCGGTCGCCGCCCGCGACGAGTCGGGCGGGAAGATCGACAGCGTCACCGATGAGGAGATTCTAGCGGCCTATCGCATGATCGCTTCGCTGGAAGGGGTGTTCTGTGAACCGGCTTCGGCGGCCAGTGTGGCGGGGCTGATCAAGAGCAACAAGGCGGGTCTGTTCAACCCGGGTGACAAGATCGTCTGCACCCTCACCGGTCACGGTTTGAAGGACGCCGATGTGGCCCTGTCGGTGATCGACACCCCGCAAACGGTAGACGCCAAACTGCCCTCGGTGCTCAAGGCGCTTGGCTTTTAGCGCCCGTTCCGATTGGTGCGCGGATGCCTCAGGGCATGTTTAAGGATGTGTAGTCCGTGTTAATTGTGCAAAAATATGGCGGAACTTCGGTGGGCGATGTGGATCGCATCCACCATGTGGCCGAGCGGGTCAAGGCGGCTGCGGCCACCGGCGATCAGTTGGTGGTGGTGGTTTCGGCCATGGCCGGGGAGACCGACCGTTTGACCGGGTTGGCCGAGGCGATGTCCCACAACCCGTCGGCCCGCGAGATGGACCTTCTCTTGTCCAGCGGCGAGCGGGTGACCATTGCCCTGTTGGCCATGGCCCTGACCGGGGCCGGTGTGCCTGCGCAGGCCTTTACCGGGCGGCAGGTGGGGATTGAGACCAGCGCCGTGCATACCCGCGCCCGTATTGAGCGGATCTCTGGTGCGCGGCTTAAAAAGGCCCTGTCGGAGGGCGTGGTGCCGGTGGTGGCCGGTTTTCAGGGGGTCAACGCCCACTCGGACGTGACCACGCTGGGGCGCGGCGGTTCTGACTTGACGGCGGTGGCGGTGGCGGCGGCTATCGGTGCCGATCGGTGTGACATCTATACCGATGTGGACGGCATCTACACTGCCGATCCGCGCATCGTCACCAGCGCCCGCAAGCTGGAGCGGGTGGCGTTTGAAGAGCTGCGGGAGCTGGCCAGCCTGGGAGCCAAGGTATTGCAGACCCGTTCGGTACTGTTTGCCATGCGCCACGGGGTGCCGCTACAGGTGCTCAATAGTTTTAACGACCGGCCGGGAACGCTGGTGACCGAAGAGGATGTGGCCATGGAGCAGGAAGCGGTTTCCGGGGTAACCTATGATCGGAATCAGGCCAAAGTGACCGTGGCCGACCTGCCGGACCATCCGGGGGTGGCCTCGCGCCTGTTTGAGACCCTGTCGAAGGCCGACGTGCTGGTCGACATGATTATTCAGAACGTCAGCCGTGAGGGGGCCACCGATATTTCGTTCACGGTGCCCCGTGGTGATCTGGAGCGGGTCAAGGCAGCGGTTTCGGCCATGGAGCTGGAGGGGGAGCCGCTTCAGATCGAAGTAGATGCCGAGATCGCTAAAATCAGCGTGGTGGGCGTGGGCATGCGCTCCCACAGCGGGGTCGCCACCCGCATGTTTTCAACCCTGGCCGAGCGGGAGATCAACATCAAGATGATCAGCACTTCTGAAATCAAGATCTCCTGTGTGATCGACGACATATACACCGAGTTGGCCATCCGTTCCCTGCACGACGCCTTTGCGCTGGGTGCAACCGACGGAGATACGCCGTGAGCGACAACAGCCTGCCTGCCCGTGTCGATATTTATGACACCACCCTCAGGGACGGAGCCCAGTCGGAGGATGTGTCGTTCTCGGTAGCCGACAAGCTGCGGGTGGTGCAGCAGCTGGATATCCTGGGGGTCCACTATGTGGAAGGGGGCTGGCCCAGCGCCAACCGCAAGGAGGCCGAGTTCTTCGAGCAGGTGCGGGAGTTGCCCCTGAAGACTGCGCAGGTGACCGCCTTTGGCAGCACCCATCGGGCCAGCATGGTGGTGGAAGACGACCCCAACCTGATCGGCCTGCTGTCGTCCGGGGCCGATGCGCTGTGTATCTTTGGCAAAAGCTGGGACTTTCATGTGACCCATGCCCTGTCGATCTCACTGGAGCGCAATCTGGAGCTGATCGAGAATACGGTGACCTATTTAAAGGCCCACCGCTCCCGCGTGTTCTATGACGCCGAGCATTTTTTTGACGGCTTCAAGGCCGACCCGGAGTACGCCCTCACTACGCTGGAGGCCGCCGCTGCGGGCGGGGCCGATGCGTTGGTACTGTGTGACACCAATGGCGGCACCATGCCGTGGGAAGTGGCCGAGATGGTCCGTACGGTGCGGGCGCGGATCGCTTGTGATGTCGGCATCCATACCCACAACGACAGCGGGCTGGCGGTGGCCAATGCGCTGGCAGCAGTGCAGCAGGGTGCCGTACAGGTGCAGGGCACCATCAACGGCTATGGCGAGCGCTGCGGCAATGCCAACCTGATCTCGGTCATGGCCAATCTGGAGTTGAAGATGGGTATCAAGGCCTTGCCGGAAGGCGGCCTGACCCATTTGAAAGAGACCTCCGCCAGCCTGTTTGAACTGGCCAACATGCCCCACAACAAGCAGTTGCCCTATGTCGGCGAGTCGGCTTTTGCCCATAAGGGTGGCATCCATGTAAGTGCGGTAGAAAAAGACGCCCGCACCTATGAGCATGTGACCCCCGAGTCGGTGGGCAACCGCCGCCGGGTGTTGATCTCTGACTACTCCGGGCGTAGCAATGTGGTCTATAAAGCCAAAGAGCTGGGGCTGGATCTGGGCGACAAGACTCCCATGTCGGCCAATATCCTGGCACAGATCAAGGAGCTGGAGGCCACCGGCTATCAATTTGAGGGGGCCGAGGCGTCCTTTGAGCTGCTGATCCACAAGGCCCAGGGCAACCACAAACGGTACTTTGAGCTGGCCGGTTTCCGGGTGGTACTGGACAAGCGCGGCAGCGACGGTGAGACCCTCACCGAGGCCACCGTCAAGGTGCGGGTGGGGGAGCAGGAACAATTGATGGCGGCAGAGGGTGACGGCCCGGTGAACGCATTGGATGTGGCCCTGCGTTCGGCCCTGTCGCGTTTCTATCCGCAGATCAACGAATTTCGGCTGGTGGACTACAAGGTACGGGTCTTAACTGGCCGCAACGGCACCGCCTCGCGGGTGCGGGTACTCGTGGAGAGTGGCGACAACAGCGGTAGCTGGGGCACGGTCGGAGTCTCTACCAATATCATCGAAGCCAGCTATATGGCGTTGGTGGACGCCATCGACTACCGGTTGATGCGTGACGACGCCGAAGAGCGAGCGGCCCAGGGTCGTGCCGAGCAATGACCCGTCGCCCCACGTTGTACTGACTTCGGTCGGGCAGGACGACCCCATCGAGCGAGGGGTGGTGCTGGCCGTTACTCCCGGTCGGGCGACCGTGCGCATGACCGCCTCTGCGGCCTGTGACAGTTGTAGCCAGGCGTCGCTCTGCCACCCTGGCAGCGACAATTATCGCGATGTACAGGTCGATGACCCATTGGGAACCACCCCCGGCCAGGAGGTACAGGTACGGCTGCCCAAACGGGGGGCGTGGCTGGCCATGGGGTTGGTCTATGGGGTGCCGATTGTGGCATTGTTACTGGGCGCGCTGTGGGGCTATCACAGACCTTCGGCCTCGCCAGAGCAGGCCGATCTGGCAGCGGCGATCGGCGCGGTCACCGGCTTGATTTGCGGCTTTGTGCTATTGCGCTGGAGCCGCCCCTGGTACGAAAAACGGGCCGCTCTGGTGCCGGTTATTCTGCGAATTGTGAGGTAACCTCTGGATTTATTTGACCTTCGTGCGGATCGTCGATATGATTGGCGACCGGTAGTCAGGTGAGCGGAACGGGCGCAGGGTTCGATAGCGGTCACCTACCAGCATGGGTCTGGGATCATGAGAAAAGCGGACATTGCTAACATCCTCTACGAGCGCCACGGCGTCCCCAAGCGCGAGGCAGCGGCCATCGTTGAGTTAATTCTCGATGAAATTAAAGAGTCCCTCGCCAACGGCGAAGAGGTCAAGATTGCCGGGTTCGGCAACTTTACCGTACGCCACAAGCGCGAGCGCAAAGGCCGTAACCCCAAGACCGGTGAGGAGATCGGAATCTCTCCCCGGCGGGTGGTGTCGTTTAAGGCCAGCCCGGTCTTCAAACAGCAGATTCTGGACGAACGAACCTAATGTTAAGCGGGTGGGGTGCTACCGGCACTCCCAACTCGGGGATGAAACAGGGCAGGAAATGCCTGAAACACCACAAAAACTGTTTTATAAAATCGGTGAGGTTGCCCGCCTGACCGGTTTGCCTGCCCACGTATTGCGGTACTGGGAGAGCGAGTTTCCTCAGTTATGCCCCGCCAAGGGGGCTGGTGGACAACGCCGTTACCGGCCCGAAGAAGTCGCGCTGGTGCAGACCCTGCAACGGTTGTTGCATGAAGAGCGACTCACCATCGAGGGTGCGCGTCAGCGTCTGCGAGAACAGGGAGTCCAGGCGGCCCGGTTGGCCACCGCCGATACCACCACAGCAGCCAGCGACAAGCCCGTATTAAAAAACACCCGCGAGGGGTTGCGGGAGCTACTCGACTTCATGGACAATACCGGCTCTTTTCGGACTGGCTCCAGTTCCGATTCGGGGCGTGGCGCAGTCCGGTAGCGTACACCCTTGGGGTGGGTGTGGTCGCTGGTTCAAATCCAGTCGCCCCGACCATTATTAGATCGTGAATCCTTACCAAGGGTTCACTCTTCTGCCGACGGCGCCATTATCCATGGGCCGTCGGCAGCTTTTTTTTAAGGGGTGAACGCACACCGACCTATGGCCCGCATTCTGGTATCCAACGACGACGGTATCGACGCCCCCGGTATTCAGGCGCTGGCCGCTGCGTTGAAGGCGGTGGGCGAGGTGACGGTGGTGGCCCCGGAGCGGGAGCAAAGCGCCGCCAGCCATGCCCTGACCCTGCACAAACCGTTGCGTATTTACGAGGGTCGGCCCGGTCAGTACGCCATCAGCGGGACCCCCACCGACTGCGTCAATATGGCGGTCCACCAGATTATGGCCGAGCCGCCCGACCTGTTGGTGTCGGGCATCAACCGGGGTGCCAATCTGGGTGATGACGTCACCTATTCAGGCACCGTATCGGCGGCCATGGAAGGGACCTTGTTAGGGATTCCGTCCATCGCCATCTCACAGCTATTCTGGCAGGACAGCGACTACCAGACCTCGGCGGCGTTTGCCGCAACACTGGCGCAGACGGTGCTGGATAACATCGCGGCGGGCAATCCCTTACCCGTGGATACCCTGCTCAACGTGAACGTGCCCGATCTGCCCCAGCGGTTGATTCGCGGTACCCGCTGGACCACTCAGGGCAAGCGCCGCTTTACTAAAGATCAGGTGATTGAGCAGGTCGATCCGCGCGGTCGCAAGTACTACTGGGTAGGGGGCAGTGCCGTGCTGTGGGAGGGCGACCCCAAGTCCGACCATGCGGCGGTGACCGCAGGGTATATTTCGGTGATGCCGGTACACCTGGACCTGACCCATTATGGTGCGCTGGAAGCCCTGTCCCAGTGGCAGATCCCCTTTTCATCAGACGGCGAACCCGACCCGGAGCGGTCCTGACCCGGCACGGTTATTTCCGGCAACGCCGTCAGTGGTGGATCGCGGGTCGGTTGTGGGTCGCCACTTCAGGAGTTTTTGGTGTTACACGACCTTTATCAATGGATGCTTGGCTGGGCTGATTCGCCCAATGCCGTGCCCGCACTGTTCTTGCTGGCGGTGGCCGAGTCGTCGTTCTTTCCGATTCCGGTGGATGTGCTGTTAATCGCTATGGGGCTTGCGGCCCCGGATCAGGCGCTGTTTTTTGCGGCGGTCTGTACCGTCGGAAGTGTATTGGGTGGTGCGGCCGGGTACGGCATCGGTCGGGTCGGGGGGCGGCCGATTCTAGAGCGCTTTGTAGCTAAGGTCACGCTGACCAAAATTCACGACTATTTTGACCGTTATGAAGACTGGGCCATCGGTATCGCCGGGTTCACACCGGTGCCGTACAAGGTATTTACCATCGCTGCCGGGGCCTTGTGGATCCGGTTCTGGCGGTTTGTGGTGATCTCGGCCCTGTCGCGGGGGGCGCGTTTCTTTTTGGTCGGTTTCCTGATCTGGGTGTGGGGTGAGCAGATCCGCGAGTTGATCGACCGCTACCTGAACCTTTTCACCATCGGCTTTTCTGTGCTGTTGGTGGGCGGCTTCTGGTGGGTACAGCGACAGGGTAAAAAGGCCCTGGGCAACGGGGGCTGAGCATGGCACGAAGACGACCGGGTGACAGTGGCAGGCGCGGCAGAGGCCCGGCACGGGGTCCACGACAGCGAGACGACGGCCACCGGCAGGAGCGCCCGGAGCGGACTGCCCACAGGGATCACTACGACGATGAGATAGGCGACCGTCAGGACCTGCCTGAAGTCGAGGCGGGGGACTCCGCCAATCGGCTGTTCGGTCTGCACCCGGTAAAGGCCTTGTTAACCACCAATCCGGGCCGGGTATCGCGTTTGCACCTGCTGGATCAAAACCGCTCCCACGGTATTGGTGAGTTGGTGACGTTGGCCAAGAGTGCCAAAATCCCGTTCTCTCATGTGGACCGTATGCGGCTGGATCAGATGGCCGATACCACCAAACATCAGGGGGTGGTGGCCGACGTGGCCCCGGTGGCCTACGAAACGCTGGATGATGTGCTGGCCCGCTGTGAGGGCAGGCCGGATGCGTTGGTGATGCTGCTCGATCAGGTAGAAGATCCTCGCAATCTGGGCGCGATCCTGCGTACTGCCGAGGCCTGCGGTGCCCACGGGGTGATCATTCCCAAGCGGCGCGCGGCCCCCATGACGTCGCTGGTGGCCAAGGTCTCCGCCGGAGCCTGTTTTCATCTGCCTCCGGCGCGGGTAGAGAATCTGGCCCAGGCCATGAAAACCCTGCAACAGGCCGGTTTCTGGCTGGTGGGGCTGGACGGGGAGGCCGATATTCCCCTGTCTCGGGTCAAGATGGTCGGTCCCACGGTGTTGGTGATGGGGGGCGAGGGCAAGGGGCTGCGGCCACTGGTGAAACGCAACTGCGATGTGGTGGCCAGGATTCCCTTGAGCGGGCAGACCCCGTCCCTCAACGTGTCGGTGGCAGCGGCCATGTCGTTGTACGAAGTGTGCAGTCAACGGGGGTGGGGAATCGATCCCTGATTCAGGTATACTGCCGGGAGCTTTTGGAGCCCAAGGAGGTGCAGTTGTGGCAAGCGTTGAAATGGACCTCTTGAAGGTACTGGCAGAGCGAGAGGCAGCGGCGGAAGAGCCTGCCGCCCCCACCGGCCCCAGTACCGACGTTGTGCGCAGCTATCTGCGTGATATTCGTCGCTCGCAGCTACTGACCTTTGACGAGGAGCAGGAGTTGGGTCGGCTGATCTCTCAGGGTGATGAGCCCGCCCGCCAGAAGATGATCGAGAGCAACCTCAGGCTGGTGGTCTCCATCGGCAAGCGCTATGTCAATCGCGGGTTGCCGTTCTCTGACATCATCGAAGAGGGCAATCTGGGCCTCATGCGCGCCGTGGAGAAGTTTGACTATACCAAGGGCTTCAAGCTGTCTACCTACGCCAGTTGGTGGATTCGCCAGTCCATCGAGCGGGCCATTATCAACCAGTCCAAGGTGGTGCGGCTGCCGGTGCATGTGGTCGAGCGGGTCAATCGCTACTTCAAAGCGGTTGAAAAGCTGCTGCAGGAGCACGGCACCGACCCCACCATCGAGCAGATTGCCGAGGCCATGGACAAAACCGAGGCCGAGGTCGAGACCCTCAAAGGGTTGCTGCAAAGCACTTACTCCCTGGACAGCCCGGTAGGGGATCAGGAAGACACCTCGTTAGGTGACCTGCTTGAGGACCACAAGGCCGCCTCCCCCTCCAGCAGTGCCGAGGGCATTATCCAGCGAGAGCGCATTGTGCAGTGGCTGGGGATTTTGCGAGAAAAAGAGCGGCTGGTGATCGAGTATCGCTTCGGTCTACAGGGTGAAGAGCCCAAAACCCTGGAACAGATCGGTCGTATCTTCGGCCTGACCCGTGAGCGGGTGCGGCAGATCGAGACGGCCGCACTGAACAAGCTGCGGGCGCTGGTGGCGGAGCAGACCCTCACCTCACAGGAGTTCTTTTAAGCGTCGCTGTCGGATTGGGACGGGGGCCGCAGGCGCTCCCGGACTGTGTGTTTCCCACTACCTTGAACGGAGTCAGCATGGACTTACGTCAGTACATCCGCGAGGTGCCTGAATTCCCCAAACCGGGCATCAATTTTTTTGACATTACCACCCTGTTAAAAGAGCCGGAGCCGTTGGCCGAGGCCCTGCGACAGATGGCCGCACCATTTACCGACGCCGGTATTCAGCGGGTGGTAGGCACTGAGGCCCGTGGGTTTATCCTGGGCGCGCCCATTGCGGTGGCCCTTGCTGCCGGGTTTGTGCCGGTACGCAAACCGGGCAAGCTGCCTGCCCCCACCCATCAGGCCAGCTACGAGCTGGAATACGGTACCGACACCCTCTGTATGCATCAGGACGCCATTCAACCGGGCGAACGGGTGCTGGTAGTCGATGACCTGCTGGCCACTGGCGGCACACTGGGGGCTACGGTAGAGCTGATTGAAAAGCTGGGCGGCGAGGTGGTCGGTATCTCACTGCTGATCGATATTGTGGCACTCAAGGATGCCCCGGCCCGCGCCCGTTTGGCGAACATCCGCCAGCACGTGGTGTTGCCCCTCTGAGCGGGCGGCGAACTGGTTGGGTGAGGCGCTGGTCCGGCATTGGACTGCTGCTGCTTGCGGCCTGTGAGCCGTCAGTGGAGTCACGTCTGGACACCGCCCTGTTGGAGATGAGGCAGGGCTCCTGGGACAATGCGCTGACCATCTATGAAGAGGTGGTGAGTCAACTGCCACAGGCTCCCAATGTACACAACAACATGGGGTATGCGCTGATGCAGCTGGGCCGGTTTGAAGAGGCCCTGTCTCATTTTGAGGCGGCAGGACAGCAGCAGCCGGAGGGGGTGGTGGACGGCACGGTACTGCATAACTGGGCCAACACCTTAGAGAAACTGAAGCGCTATCCGGAGGCAGAGGCCAAATACCGGCAAGCGGCGCAGGCCGCGCCGGATGGGGTCGACGTCTTTATTAACTGGGGCAATGTGCTGGTGCAACTGGAGCGCCTGCCAGAGGCGGCAGAGCGGTTTCGCACAGCGGTAGAGCACAATCCGGAGATGGGGCTGGGCTGGTTCAATCTGGGCTATGCGCTGGAGCGGCAAGGGAAGCCACGCAAGGCGCTGGTGGCCTACCGCACCTTTGTGGAGCTGGAAAGTGAAAAGCCGTCCAGTCGACTGGAGCATGCCCGCGAGTTTGTTGCGCAGGCGGCGGCAGCGGCCCGGACCGGGGCGGCCAATCCGTGACCTGGCGCAACGTATTGATCGGCGGCTTGCTGCTGTCGCTGGGGTGGACGGCTCCGGC
>JALWRU010000234.1 GCA_026994095.1 Nitrospira sp.
GCCCAGTGCGCTCAACCCGGTCGGCAGCGGCACCGGCAAGCCCACCTGAGCAATGGCCAGATCGAGCGGATCGGCCAGGGTACCGGACAGCAACTCCAGTTCGGCACCACTCAACGGGCCTGCCGCAATCGGCAAACGTCCCGCCTGTACCGCAGGCAGGGTCCCCGCCAGCCGGTCGTAGGCCGCCACCGTGACCCGCCTGGCCAACCGACCGCCACGGCCATCGCTGACCACCAGTTGCAGTAACACCGGCCCTTCTACCAGAGGGGTCAAGCCGACCACATCGGTGGTGGCTCCGCTGAGGGTCACATCCGGCCCGGCCAACTGTTGCCAGTTCATGCTTACCGGGTCGTTGTCCGGGTCGCTCACCTGCGCAGCCACCTGCACCGGGCCACCGCTGGACACCACCAACTGCTGCGCCACGGCCACACGGGGGACCCGATTGCCGATCACCGGCTGTAGACGGATGCCGTCCTGGGGGTCGGTATCCCGCAAAAACTCCTGATAGTTGCTATCGCCATCGCCGTCCGCATCAACATTGGCGTCCAGCCCGTTGGGGTCGAGGCCGTGGGCCACCTCCCAGGCGTCGGCCATGCCGTCTTCGTCCAGATCGGTGAGGGCACCGTCGCTAAGCGGTTTCAACAGCACGATGTAGTGGGCGCTGGAGCCGGCAGAGCCGGGAGCGCTGTTGCCGCCCAACACCACCCGACCGGCCGGATAGTTGGCCGCCCACAGCTCAAACGGGCTGGCTGCATCGGTGGTGACCGGCCCCGGACCGATCGGCACAAAACCGCTGCGCAGCCAATCGGGCACCCGCGTCGCACGTCGGTCGTAACCCACATACACCACCACGTCCCGATCCACGGTAAACGACAGATGGGTGGGCGAGGTGATGCCTTTGTCGCTGTTATTGGTGCGCAGCCACATGGCCCCTACCGCCACACCGGTCAGTTCGGTGATGGTGTGGGTCCGGTCCAGATAGTAGGGATCACCCACCTGAAGATAAGCGGTGTCGTACCCGGCGGGCACAATCCCGGTGAGCTGAATCCCCAACGCCACCCGCAGGCTGGCGGTCAGGTTGGCGGCGTTGCCGAGCCGGTCCATGACACCGATGATGCTCACCACATGCTGGCTGCCCTGCGCCAGCGCCGGTATGGTCAGGGTCACCCGCAGACCGTCGGCAGAGACCACCGCAGCGCTGGGCTGGACCGAGCCGTCCAACAGGTAGCGACCGGCGCTGCTGGCGGTGGTCACATCCACCGGGGTGGAGAACAGCACCACCAGATGGCTGGCATCCGGGGTCGACAGGGCCAGCACCTTCAGCACCGGCACGTTGCTGCTGGCCTCAGGGGTCAAACTGACCTCGGACGAGCGCGGGCTGCGGCCGCCATTACCATCCAGCGCCTGGACAGAAAAATAGTAGGGGGTACCGGCGGTCAGACCGGTAATCTCGTGGCTGACCTGATCGCCGCTACCGGCGGGCACCGTCACCTGCTGGCTGTAATTGCCAGGGCTGGTGCCGTAGGCAATTTCATAATGGGACAGATTGGGTTCGCTATTGGCGGTCCAGCTCAAGCGGACGTTGGCGGCACTGGCCGGAATCGCCAGCAATACAACCCCCACTACCAGCGCGCAACTGCGCACCAGATCGAAGGTTGTGGCCATCAGTCGCCCCCGGCGGGAGTGGGCCTGATGACACCCTGTGATGCCTGCGCGCAACGATTTACTCCTTGAAATGCCTGTACAAGCGGCCTTGCACAAGGCCACCCGGCACCACCCCTGCCACCCTCTTTTCGGCAGGTTCCCCCTGTCGCAATACCGCGACGGGTAAAAAACAGCAAGTACGGTGCCAATCAACCGGCATCGCCAGCCTGCCAGCAGGCAGGCCGATTCGCCCGATCAGGGCCGAATCAAAACGGGCAGACGGTCTATAAATTATGCCCGATATGGCCAGTTCGTCGTAAAAGAATGGCGTACTAAGTCGCCAAAAAAACGAGCGGGCAAGGTGCCGCTTACGGCAGGTATTTTACCAGATGGGGGCCGATCAGACGGGTCAGCCCCACCGGCAGCCGCTTCCAGACAGCGATGGCCAGCCGGTAGCGAGGGTTGGACGGATTCATCTGCGGAAGTTCACCACCGTCCCGCAGCCAGTAGGCCCAGTGGCACTGGCTCGGCTGCGCACCCCACTGGGTTTTGAAACGGTAGGTGCTGGCATCCACCGACGAGCGGCCAAAATCAAACTGCCGATAGCCGTTGTCACAGGCCCACTCCAGGTTCTGCCAATAGAGCAACATGTTGGGGGAGTGGCGGTTGAAGCGGCGCAGGGTCGAGGCCCAGGGGATCTCCAGCCGCCCTCGGTGGCCGATCAAAAACCCGGCCCCCACCGGCTGTTGCCCCTGATACACCACGCTGATAAAACAGTCGGGCCAGTGGCGCATGATGGTAATAAAAAAATCACGGCTGTAGACCGGAGTGCCCAGATCACGCATGTTGCGGGCAAATACCTCATAAAAATCGTCCACCAGCTCACCGCGCCCAATCCGTCCGGTCATGCCCTCTTTCATGGGCCGTCGAATCTGGCTGCGCAACTTGCTTTTAAAGCCGTTCCACAAGGCCTCTGAACTATCCGGCAGGTCCAGCAGCAGCACCGCCTTGTCGGTTTTAACGGGCAGCTCCCGGCTGGGTGGGCACATCATGCGCAGCTCCAGATGGGACGCCCCCAACCGGTCGGTCTGGTCACAGCCAAAATCGATCAGCGCCTGCTCTACCTGATCGTCATCCGCCAGCGGTCCGCCGTAGTTGTAAAACGGCACCGACACCACAAAATGACCAAACAGGCGGCTGTTCAACTCCACCAGCGGCAACACCCCGCACACGGTCTCACCCCGTCGCGCCAGCAGCAGATGCACCCGATGACCAAAGGCCGACTCGGCCACCTGGGCAAAGGCCCAGTGGTGATAGGGGCTGGCCTGGGGGTGGGCGCTTACGTAGTCATCCCAGACAGCCTGCTCGCCTCCGCTTGCCAGCGACACCGACACCGGTGCCAGTACGGTGCGATGGGGGGAGGCGCTATCGGCCACCGGGCTGCTTGCCAGTTCACTCATGGGGCGACCGGTTCAGCGGGCAACAGGGTCAGCTCCTGCAATACGCCACGCACGGTGGTAAATCGAAAATCGCCCAGCAGGCGGCGCAGCCGGTCCTGACAACGGTGCAGATTGTTGTAGTGCCGAAAGCGGCTCATGGCCGAGCCACCGATACGCGGCTGGTCCGGATCCAGCTCCCACGGGTGCAGATAGAACACCACCCGCCGCCCCCCGGCGGCCACCCGCCGCATGGCCCAGCGCGAAAAGGCGTAGGGGTAGAGCCGAAAATAGCCCCCTCCGGCCACCGGCAACCGATAACCCGGCAGCGGCAGCACGGTGATGGGAAACTCTGCCAACTGCCCACCACCGGGACCGTCGATCAAGAACGGGTCGAGCGGTGCGTCGGGGATACCGTAGCGGTCATGACGGGTGGGCACCACCGAGGAGTCGTAGGTAAAACCCGCCTCTGCCAGCACGTCGATGGCCCAGCGGGTCTGCTCTACAATCGAAAAGGTGGCCGCCCGGTAACCGTCCACCGCGACCCCGGAGGACTCTTCCAGCACCCCTTTGGCGCGGCGGGTCTCCTCGGCGAAGGTGGCGGCGTCCTGATGGGTGATGCGCTGGTGACTCCAGCCGTGACAGGCCAGCTCATGGCCGCCCGCAACGATCGCCTTCACCACCTCCGGAAAGCGCTCGGCCACCTGCCCCAGCACAAAAAAGGTGGCCTTGATATCGCCCGCTTCGGCCAGCGTATCCAATACCCGCAGGTTGTTGTCCACCACCCGGCTGGCGTGGGGCTGCCAACCTGGAGCGGACACCACATCCTCAAAACCGGACACCTGAAAGTGCTCTTCCACGTCGATTGACAACGCGTGGCACAACCCGTGAGAGACGACCGCAGGCATGTCAGCGGCTGCCTCGGGCAAACAGCATCACCCGCATGGTCTCCAGGGCGATGAGGGTGTCCATGATGAACGACACGTTCTTGATGTAGTACAGATCGTGCTCCAGCTTCTCCCGGTGCTGGCGCAGGGTGGCCCCGTAGGGGTAGCGTACCTGCGCCCAGCCGGTGATACCGGGCCGCACCACCGTACGCAGGTAGTAGTAGGGGATCTGCTGTTGCAGGTCGGCCACAAACTCGGGCCGCTCCGGGCGCGGGCCGACAAACGACATCTCCCCTACCAGCACGTTGTAGAGCTGGGGCAACTCATCGATGCGGCTCTTGCGCAAAAAGCGCCCCAGACGGGTCACACGCGGGTCTTCTTCGGCGGCAAACTGCGCCCCCGACTGCTCGGCATCCGTGCGCATGGTACGAAATTTGTTGATCTTGAACGCCTGCCCTGCACGACCCACCCGTACCTGCCGGTAGAGCGCCGGTCCCGGCGAATCCCACTTCACCAGCAGGGCCACAAATGCCAGCGGGATCGCCAGCACCAGCAGACCGAGCGCGGCGGCAATGGCATCCGGCGCAATCTTGAGACGCTGATACAGATGAATACGGCGAAAGCCCTCGGCAAATACCAGATCGCTGGGCGGCAGCCCGTCCACCGGCACCCGCCCGGTGGCACGCTCTAAAAAGGCCGCCTGCTGCTCCACCTGCACCCCCAGTAATTTGAGGTATAACAGATCTTCCAGCGGCAGCCGTCCGCGCCGCTCGCGCATGGCCACAATCACTCCGTCCACCCGGTGACGCTCAGACAGCTCCCGCAGGGAGTCCATCGGCCCCAGCACCGGCACCCCCAGCGTATTGGGTGGATGGTCCGGGTCAAGCGGGTCGTTGAAATCGGTCTCTGCGTGGGCATTTTCCGCCTCCGCATCCTGAATCTGCCAGGATGAATCATCCGGGTCGGCCTCACGGGTCACCGGCGGACCGGACAGCAGCACCCCCACCAGTTGATAGGCCTGCTCTCCAGACAAACGGCGCACCACCTCGCGCACCTGATCCGGCTCTCCGATCACCACCACCCGCTGTTGCAGCGCCTGCCGGTTGCCCATCCACAGATAGATCATGCGCGAGCCGGTCAACAACGGCGGCAGCAGCAGCATGTTGATCAGGAAGATACCACGGCCAATGGCGATCTCCGGCACCATGTAGTACAGCACCCACAGCAGTGCCGAACTGATGGCCACCGACTGGGCCACGTTGGCCCCCAGCGAGCGCACCCCCACGCTGCCACGCAGGGCGTACAATTCGTGGTAATACATGGCCACCATGTGCACCAGTACCACCACCGCAACCGCGTAGCCAAAGCCGTCGGCAGAGAAGGTATAGGCGGGCGTGTGGCCCAGCCGCAGGTAGACCGCCAGGGCGGTTCCCCATGACAATACCGCCACATCCAGCACCAGCAACACCAGGCTGCGCAGGGTCAAATAACGGGAGATTACATAATGCACTGAAGTACCCGGTTGCCCCGGAGGCGTGTATCAGGGGCTGCGGTAGGTCGAACCGGAGAAACTTCCGGTTCCGCCCACATCACCCAGTACGGCACCGACAAAGCGGTCCGTGCCGACCGCTTCCACTGCCGCCTGCACCACCGACCGATCGGTCTCGCCGGAGCGAATCACCAGCAAAAAGTGGTCCACCCATTCGGCGATCAGACCGATGTCAGAGGCCAGCATCATCGGCGGGCAATCGACAATCACAAACTGATACCGCTCGCGTAGTCGCACCAACGATCGTTGCAAGGTGGCCGAGGCCAGAATGTGGACCGGCTGATAGGACTCTGACCGGCCAGCGGTCATCAAATCCAGCCCGGCCACCGGTCCGGGCCGCACCACCCGCTCAATGGGCAATTCACCCTGCACAAATTCAACCAGTCCCGGCACATGACGATTGCTGCGGGCCACGCTGGGGCGACGCAGGTCGCACTCCATGTACATCACCCGAAAGCCAAAGTCGCGCGCCAGCACCACCGCCAG
>JALWRU010000235.1 GCA_026994095.1 Nitrospira sp.
CGATCTGATGGGGGTAGACCTTGGGGGTCGGCTCCTTCAAATTGAGCACCTCGCCGGTCTGCTGCACCAGCTCTTCAATGGCCGCCTGACCGGTACCGGACACGGCCTGATAGGTCGATACCACCACTCGCGAAATGGTGGCCATGTCGTGAATCGGTTTGAGCGCCATCACCATCTGGATGGTAGAGCAGTTGGGGTTGGCGATGATGCCGTCGTGGGACAGCAACTCGTCGCCGTTGACCTCCGGCACCACCAGCGGCACGCCCTCATCCATACGAAAGGCGCTGGAGTTATCCACCACCACCGCGCCGGAGGCCACCGCGTAGGGGGCAAACTCCTTGCTGCGCGAGGCCCCGGCAGAGAACAGGGCGATGTCGATACCGTCGAAGGAGCTTTCGGTCAGCTCTTCCACGGCGATTTCCTGCTCGCCAAAGGTGAGCGTTTTACCAGCGGATCGGGCCGAGGCCAGCAGCCGCACCTGCCCCACGGGAAAGCCTCGCTGCACCAGTACGTCGCGCAGCTCTTCGCCTACGGCCCCGGTGGCCCCGACGATGGCAATGTTATAGGTCTCTTTACGGGCTAACATGATTGATATGTCCTATCCCAACGCAGACACAATGTGGTCGCCCATGGCCTTGCAGCCGATGGTGGTCTCGCCCGGCTGCACGATGTCAGCGGTGCGGTGGCCCGCATCCAGTACCCGCGAAACCGCTGCCTGAATGGTGTCGTCCGCCTCCGGCAGGTCGAAGCTGTATTTAAACATCATGCCCACCGATAAAATCGTGGCGATGGGGTTGGCGATGTCCTGACCGGCAATATCCGGTGCACTACCGTGGATCGGCTCGTACATGGCGTAGCGTTCCCCCAGACTGGCCGACGGCAGCATGCCGATGGAGCCGGTCAGCATGGAGGCCTCGTCCGACAGGATGTCACCAAACAGGTTGCTGGTGAGGATCACGTCAAACTGGCGTGGCCAGCGCACCAACTGCATGGCGGCGTTGTCTACATACATGTGCGACAGGGTCACGTCGGAGAACTCCTTGTGAACCTCGGTGACCACGTCGCGCCACAGTTCGGTGACCTCCAGTACGTTGGCCTTGTCCACCGAGCAGACCTCGCCCCGACGCACCCGCGCAATCTTGAAGGCCATGCGGGCAATGCGTTCAATCTCCGGAGTGGTGTAGACCATGCTGTTGACCCCCCGACGGGTGCCATCCGGCAGGGTTTCCACCCCCCGCGGGCTGCCGAAGTAGACCCCGCCAGTCAACTCACGCAGGACCATGATGTCGATGCCCTCGACGATCTCAGGCTTGAGGCTGGAGGCGTCCGCCAGTTGCGGAAAGACCTGTGCAGGGCGCAGGTTGGCAAACAGCCCCAGCTCCTTGCGGATGCCCAGCAACCCACGCTCCGGGCGTACCGAATAGTCCAGCGACTCCCACTTGGGGCCACCCACCGCGCCCAGCAGAATGGCGTCCGAGTTGCGGGCAATGTCGAGGGTCTCGTCCGGCAAGGGAGAGCCGGTAGCGTCGTAGGCCGAGCCGCCGATCTGACCACCACTGATGGTCAGGTTGATATGATGACGGGCGGCCATCAACTCCAGCACCCGCAGGGCCTGAGGCACGATCTCCTGACCGATGCCGTCACCGGGAAGCACCAGGATCTGCTTATCCATGAAAAATCACTCCTGACGTATTTATGGGGTCGCGAACAGCCACGGGGTGGCACTCTTGCGACGGGTTTCATAGGCGGAAATATCGTCCCGGTGGGCCAGGGTCAGGGCGATGTCGTCCAGCCCGCCCAGCAGGCACTCCTTGCGGTGCGGGTCCACCTCAAACGGGATCGTGTCACCCGCCGGGGTGGTGATGGTCTGGCCGGGCAGGTCTACCGAGAGGGTATACCCCTCCGAGGCGATCACCTGCGCCATCAGGTCATCGATGGTCTTGGCGGGCAGCACCACCGGCAGGATGCCGTTTTTAAAGCAGTTGTTATAAAAGATGTCGGCAAAGCTCTTGGCCAGAATCACCCGAAAGCCGAAGTCCAGCAAGGCCCACGGCGCATGCTCGCGGGAGGAACCGCAGCCGAAATTATCCTGTGTTAACAAGATGTTGCTGCCTGCATAGCGGGGCTGATTCAATACAAAGTCGGTATTGAGCGGGCGGCCCGTGCAGTCCATCTCCGGCTGGCCCTGATCCAGATAGCGCCACTCGTCAAACAGAAACGGCCCAAAGCCGGTACGGCGGATGGATTTTAAAAACTGCTTGGGGATGATGGCATCGGTATCGATGTTGGCCCGGTCCAGCGGTGTGACAATGCCGCTGATTTGGTTGAGCGGTTCCATTTAGAGCAACTCCCGTACGTCGGTGAAATGGCCGGTGACCGCAGCGGCGGCAGCCATGGCCGGGCTGACCAGATGGGTGCGCCCGCCCTTGCCCTGACGGCCTTCAAAATTGCGGTTGCTGGTGGCGGCGCAGCGCTCCCCCGGCTCCAGGTGGTCGGCGTTCATGGCCAGGCACATGGAGCAGCCCGGGTCGCGCCATTCAAACCCGGCCTCCACAAAGATCTTGTCCAGCCCTTCGGCCTCGGCCTGGGTTTTCACCAGACCGGAGCCGGGTACCACCATGGCCGATACGGTGTCGGCCACCTTGCGGCCCTTGGCCACGGCAGCGGCCACCCGCAAATCTTCAATGCGGCCATTGGTGCAGGAGCCGATAAAGACCCGGTCCACCGCCACTTCGTGCATGGGGGTGCCAGCGGTCAGGCCCATGTAGTCCAGCGCGTGTTTAATAGACGTGCTGCGGGTGGCGTCCTGTTCGTCAGCCGGATCGGGCACCTGTCCGTTGATGTGGGTGACCATCTCCGGGCTGGTGCCCCAGGTGACCTGCGGCAGAATGTCGGCGGCGTTCAAGTGGATCTCCTGATCGAACACCGCGTCCTCGTCGGAATGCAGGGTCTGCCAGTGGGCTACCGCCAGCGGCCACAGGTCGCCGGAGGGCGCGTAGGGGCGGCCCTTGACGTAGTCGATGGTCTTGTCGTCCACGGCGATCATACCGGCCCGTGCGCCCGCCTCGATGGCCATGTTACAGACCGTCATGCGGCCCTCCATGGACAGCCCCATGATGGCCGACCCGGCAAATTCAATGACATAGCCGGTGCCGCCAGCGGTGCCGATCACACCGATGATGGCCAGCACGATGTCCTTGGCGTAGACTCCGGCACCCAAGGCACCGTCGACCACCACCCGCATGTTTTTGCCCTTGGCCTGAATCAGGCACTGGGTGGCCAGCACATGCTCCACCTCACTGGTGCCGATACCGAAGGCCAGCGCGCCCATAGCGCCGTGGGTAGCAGTGTGGGAGTCACCGCAGACGATGGTCATGCCCGGCAAAGTGATGCCCTGTTCTGGCGCCATCACATGCACCACCCCCTGCCGTGGGTCGCCCATGGCAAACTCGGTGATGCCGAACTGGTCGCAGTTGCTGTCCAGCGTCTCTACCTGAATGCGGCTGACCGGATCGGTGATGCCGTGCTCTAAGCCGGTGGTGGGCACGTTGTGGTCGGGCACCGCAAAGGTGGCCTCCGGGTGCAGGGGGGTGCGGCCCGCCATACGCAGCCCCTCAAAGGCTTGCGGGCTGGTCACCTCGTGGACCAGGTGACGGTCGATGTAGAGCAGTGAGGTATTACCCTCGCTGCGGACCACATGGTCGTCCCAGATTTTGTCGAACAGTGTTTTTCCACTCATAGCGCAACCCGCACAATACCGCCCGTGGCCGGGTGACTCGTCGCCTGAGAAGGGAGTTTCAGGGCGCGAAATCACCCCACGGGCATGAAATCACAAAAAGAGTACTATTTTAGCGGTACAGGGGGCGTTGACTCAAGTCAGGCCGATCAGGAACGGGTTTCGCTCCCGCTCCAGCCCCATCTGCGTGGCTGCACCGTGGCCCGGCCAGACGGTGGTGTCGTCCGGCAGTGGCAGCAGCCGTTGCTGGATCGATTGCAGCAGTTGCGGCTGGTCGCCGCCCCATAGATCGGTGCGCCCGACGCTGCCCTTGAACAGGGTATCGCCGGAGAATAGCTGATCCACCTCCGGTACCGAAAAACAGAGGCTGCCCGGGGTATGACCGGGGGTGTGCAACACCTCCGCCTGATGGGCCCCCCACTGGATCACATCGCCGTCGGACAGGTACCGCTCGATGGGGCCGGAGGGCGGTGTGGGTAGCCCAAATGCGGTGGCCTGCATGGCCAGATGGTCGTATAAAAACTGGTCGTCCCGGTGCATGCAGGTGGGCGCGCCGGTAGCCTCGGCCAGCCCGCTCATGGCCCCCACATGGTCCAGATGGGCGTGGGTGGTGACGATGGCGGTCACGGTCAGGTTCTGGTCGGCCAGTCGGGCGGAGATCTGCGGCAGGGCGTCACCCGGATCGATCACCAGCGCCTCGCGGCTGGTTTCGCACCCCAATATGAAGCAGTTGCACTGGAATGCCCCTACCGTAAGCTGCTCGAATATCATCCGGTTTCAACCACTTGTGGTGCCGGGACGGTGGCGCAGATGACCCCGCCACCCAGCACCGTGTCGCCCTGATATAACACCACACTCTGGCCGGTGGCGGCGGCCCGTTGGGGGGTGTCGAACTGTACGGTGATGCGGTCGTCCTTGCGCGTCACGGTGGCCGCCACCGCCTGCCCCCGGTAGCGGACCTTGGCCTGCATCTGCCCTTCCGGCAGCGGTGCCAGCAGGTTGAGCTGGTCGGCTTCTACTGCGCCGCAATACAGATCGTCGTTGTCGCCGATGACCACCTGTCCGGTGGATACGTTGGTGCGTACCACATAGGCGCGTTTGCCCAAGGCGACCCCCAGCCCGCGCCGCTGGCCGATGGTGTGGAACGCCACCCCGTCGTGGTGGCCCAGCCGGTTGCCTTGCAGGTCGACAATCTCGCCCGGCTGGCGGGCCTCCGGGCGGTGCTCTTGCAGAAAATCGGCGTAGTTGCCGCCGCCCACAAAACAGATTTCCTGCGACTCGGCAATCTCGTCAGCGGGCAGCCCCAAGGAGCGGGCAATCTCCATGACCTCGGTCTTGTGCATGCCGCCCAACGGCAGCCGCACCCGCGCCAGATCCCGCGCTTTCAAGCGGTACAGGAAATAGCTCTGGTCCTTGCCGCCGTCGCGCCCCTTGAGCAGCCGATAACTGCCCCATGAAGTGCGCTCGATGCGGGCGTAGTGGCCGGTGGCGACCGCGTCGTAGCCGTCCCGCTCGGCCAGCTCCAGCAGACCGGCGAATTTGACGAACTCGTTGCAGCGGATGCACGGATTGGGGGTGTCACCGCGCAGGTAGGTGTCTAAAAAATCGGTCACTACCCGCTCCTGAAAGCGGTCGCGCAGATCGACGATTTGATGGGGGATCTCTACCACGTCACAGACGTGCTGGGCGATGCCTACCTTGCAACAGGAGCGCTCCTGCCAGGGGGCGTCCGGGCGGTCTTCCCCGTCCCACAGCTTGAGGGTCACCCCGGTCACTTGATGGCCCTCGCGCACCAGCAGGGCTGCGGTGACAGAGCTGTCCACCCCGCCGCTCATACCTACCAGAATGCGTGCCATCGAAACCCCAAAACAGAGAAGACCAGCGCTTAGTGTACCGGACCTGTGGGGGTTACGCCCGTGGGCGCGGATTGCCCGTTAGTCGGTGGTAATGCGGCTGAAATCGGCGAAGCGGGCAAAACCGTCGCGGATACGGGCCAGCATGGACAGGCGCAGCTGTTTCACGTCCTCATCCGGGTCCATCACCAGTACGCCATCAAAGAAGGCGTCTACCTGCGGTCGCAGGGCGGCCATGGTGGCCAGCCGGTGGTTGGCCGGATGACGGGTATCCAGTTGTCCCTCGACCTGACTGAACGCCGCCCACAGGTCGGCTTCCGGCCCGGCCACCAGTTTGTCTGCGGCCACGTCGCTGGCGCTAAATCCTGCCGGGATGATCTTCAT
>JALWRU010000236.1 GCA_026994095.1 Nitrospira sp.
CACCACTACATTAGAGCGCTCGTAGAGCCGTTGAGCAAATGTTTCTCCGCCTCCCGGCACCGGTAGCCACAAATAAAAACCCGCATCCGGCAATGGTACGCTGGTGACTGGTGACAGCACCCTGTTCACCGCCTCAAAGCTGGCCCGGTAGGCGTTCCGGTTGGCAACGACGTGGGTTTCATCCGCCCACACCGCAGCGGCGGCGTGCTGAATGGGGGGCGGAATGGCACAGCCGGTGTAGGTGCGCAGGTGCAGATAAGCGCTCAAAATCTCTGCATCACCTGCCACAAAACCGCAGCGGGCACCGGGCAGGTTGGACCGTTTCGACAGGGAGTGGAAGACCAGACAGCGCCGGTAATCATCCCGTCCGATCCTGGCGCAGGCCTCCAGCAGACCGGCGGGCGGGGTGGTTTCATCCGGGTAGATCTCGGAGTAACACTCATCGGCGGCAATCACAAAATCGTGGCGATCGGCCAGGGCGATCAATTCGGTCAGGTAGTCCAGCGGGGCCACCCGCCCGGTGGGGTTGCCGGGGCTGCACAGGTAGAGAAGCTCGGTCTTGTCCAACACCTCGGCAGGCAGCGATGCATAGTCGGGCAGGTAACCGTTGGCTTCGGTGGCGGCCACGCAGATGGCCTCCGCCCCGGCCCACTGACTGGCGCCGTCATAAATCTGGTAAAACGGGTTGGGCATGAGCACCACACCGCCCGGATTGACCACCGCCTGAGCGATGGAGAACAGCGCTTCGCGGGTGCCAGAGCAGGGGATGATCTGGCGGGCTGCATCCACCTGCGGTAATCCGAATCGCCGCTCCAGCCAGCGCGCCGAAGCCTCTTTGAGGATGGCCAGCCCGCCGGTGGCCGGGTAGTTGGCAAAGCCGTCCCCGTGTTTGGCAAGGGTCTCTAAAAACAGCGCCGGGGCCGGATGTTTGGGCTCCCCCACCCCCAGTGAGATGGGTGCGACTGCGGCCGGAGTCGTGTCGGCCAGCAGGGCGCGCAGCCGTTCAAACGGGTAGCGGTTTAGGGATGATAAACGTGAATTCATGGGAGGCGTGTACGGGCAGGGAGCAGGCGATTAGCCGTTGATATTAAAGGGATGCCCGGACCACTGCCGGAGCGAAACGCTAGTCATCGTCGGTCTTTCCGGGGGCAAAGGCCGAGTCCAGATTCTCCAGCAGTTCACGGGTGCGGTGATCCAGCCGGGAGGACTGGGCCTCATACTCCTTGCGGGTGGTATGCAGCTCGTGGGAGATGTTCATGCAGGCCAGCATGGCCACTTGCGCCAGTGGTGTGAGCGGCGTCTCATTGGAGATGCGCTCCATATGTTCGGTCACATAGTTGGCCAGCAGTTGCATGTACTCCGTGCTGGCCGTGCTGTGAATGGACAGGGACTGGCCAAAGATGTGAACCCGCGACGTGGAGGGGGTGTCCGACGAATCGGCCACCGGCTAGACGATCCCCGGCAGCACTGGGTTGCTGGACAGGTTGTCGGCAGCCGGATCGGCAGCCGGATCGGTGGGTTCTGTCCCGGTAGTGGTGGCTGTTTCAGTACGGGTCGTGGACGCCGACTGGGCGGGCACATCGACCCGGTCGCCGGTCACCTGCTCGGCCTGATCCAGTTCGCCGAGTAGTTGGTCGATGCGGCTGCGCACGGTGGACCACTCCGCTTCCTGTGCGGACTGGTGTTCTCCGGCCTGAGCAATCTGGTTTTGGGCGGCGGCCAGTTCGGTATTGAGCCGCTGGTTTTCAGCCCGCAATTGTTGCACCGACTCGATCATGGTTTTTACTTTGGCCTCCAGTGCGGCCAGCATGTCGGTACGGTCCATCGGGTAGTCTCCAGATCGGCGGCTAAATAAGCGCCGTGGTTAGCTGTCCTGAGACTTGGGTGGGCCCATGCGTGCAAGCGCCTGCGCCATTAGCGCCGGTGCGGTCTTGGCATCCTGGGGAAAACAGGCCCACCCGACCGTTTTCAGCGCCTCGGCACCTTGACCGGCACCGACAGGCACGCCCGATGATGTCTCATTGGGAATTCTAAGATTGCCCAGATTTGAAGTCAATCGATCTGCCACGTAACGGGTCGCTTCTCCGGTCTCCGGCAGCAGGATCGAGAACTGACCCGGCTCCCGAAATAACACTACATCCTCAATACGGAGCGACTCTTCAATGACCCGGATAGCCGAGTGGGTGAGGTCCCCGGCGAAGGTGTCTTCGGTCTCCCCCAATTGCACGATCACCAGCCCCAGGCTGCGACCGTGACGATAGGCGCGCCCCACCTCCTTGGCCAATTTTTCACTTACCTGACCGTCTGCACTGGGTCGCGGTGCCAGTACTGTGGGTTGGGGGCGGGCCAGTAGCGCGCCCAAGGCCGATAGATTGACCCGCGCCACCTCACCTAAATCGGTGTCGGACAGGGCGCGCACCACCGCCGGGTCGAGGGTGGTATCGATAATCAGATCGAGGGAGTTGACCTCGCCCAGTGCGGCAATGCGGGGGAACAGGGTGAGCGGGTTCGGATCGGTCAGGACGTAGCCGTAATCTTCCAGATGGCGAATCAGATCGGCCGGATGGTGGGGCACCAGCCCGATGAGGTTGATCTGCGGATCGCGCAGCAGGCGAGGGATCCAGCCAAGGGCCTCTTCGTCGCCACCGATCATCACCGCGTTGGCGGGCACCGGTCGGCCCGGCAGTAACTGGCCTGCGGGAATGGAGTGGGGCAGATGGTCCGGGTGGTTCACGGGGTGTCCACCACTTTGCGCAGGATGCCCAGCCCTTCCAACTCTGCCAGCAGGGAGCGGGTTTCATTCAGGTCACGGGCCGGTGGTGTCGTCGGAGCGACCATGGGGGGGGCAATGGTCACCGGGGTCTCCGGGCGGGGTGCCGGACCGATTTCGATGCGTACCCGGGGCCACTGGGACATCACTGCCAGCGCCGCTTCGCCTTCTTCCCCGGCATGGGTGACCGCGTGGATGGGCAGGCCACCCCGTACCAGCACTTCGCCGCATTGATATTCAGGCCCTGCCACCACCACGGTACCGTCACTATCGGTGGATTTTAGTGTGGCAAGTGCGTCTGCCAGTGCGTTGGGCTGGCTGGGTCCCGCTGGGGGTGCCTCGGAGGCCGGAGCCGGGTCGATTGGTACTGGCGAGGTTGCTACCGCCACCGATGGCGGGTCGTCTGCCCGTCGGTCCGGCGCGGGTTGAAGCAGTGAGACGACTCGCTCCCGCAACTGCTCGGTGGTGACATCGGGCGGGCAGTTCAGCGCCCCTGCTGCCGGATTGGGGTCGCCGATGGTCAAAAAAACAATCTGTGCAAAGTGGGGCAGATCGGTCAGGCGCGCAAGGCACTCCTGACCGCAGGCATCTGGCCGGGTGAGGTCGGCCACCACCACTCGCGGGTGGCGCAATATGGCTTGCACCATGGCATCGTGCAGGCCGTGGGCAACAGTGCAGCGCATCCCGCTGTGAGCCAGCAATGGTGCCAGCGCTTCCCGCTCCGGGGCCGGGTCGACAATCAGTATGTTGGGTCCGGCCTGGGTCATTCTGAGTCCGTCGTCTGGATTCCCGGTGGTACGGCTCCACCGGACAGACGTTATCTTAAACCACCATTGCCCAGCCGCCCGATCACAGACGCTTTTGGGGTGGTGCCAGCGGGTAGCGATTCGGGGGCGGTGGCCCACCACCAGACATCCCCCCCTTTTTCAGGGAATCGTCGGCATGGTACGCTGCTTGCCCGTGTCACGCGTCAATCTTAAAAATTGTACACCTTTTGAGCTAATTACCCTAATGGGGGAGTTGGGTTTCAAGCCCTATCGGGCCGAACAGGTCTCCCGCTGGCTGTATGAGAAGGGTGTGGTCGACTTTGACGAGATGACCAACCTGAGCAAGGACGATCGGCAGGTATTGGCTGACCATGTGACGCTGCCCCGGTTTGAATTGGTCAGCGAGCAGGTGGCGGAAGACGGCACCCGCAAGTTTCTGTTTCGGTTACCGGATGGGGAGACCATTGAAACCGTCTGGCTGCCGGAGGAGCGCCGTGCCACCCTGTGCATCTCGACCCAGGCGGGCTGTGCCATGGCCTGTGGCTTTTGCCTGACTGCCAGGGGGGGGCTGCGCCGCAATCTGGAGGTGTGGGAGATTGTCGAGCAGGTGCTGGAGGTTCGCCGCCGCACCGACAGGCCCCTGACCAACGTGGTGATGATGGGCATGGGGGAGCCGCTGGCCAATCTGGATGCGGTAATCCCGGCACTGGAGCGGTTGGTGGAGCAAAAAGGCATTGCCCTGGCCCCGCGTCGGGTGACGGTCTCGACGGTGGGGCTGGTCCCGCAGATGGCCGAGTTGGGCCGTCGCGCCCCCTATGTGAATCTGGCGGTATCCATGGGCGCGGCCACCGATGAGAAACGCATCGAGTTGGTACCGCCCGCCAAAAAATGGCCACTGGACGCGCTGATGACCGCCTGTCGCAGTTATCCGCTGGGGCCGCGCCAGAAAATCTTTTTTGAGTACATCCTGATTGCCGGGGTCAACGACAGCCCGGCTCAGGCCAAGGCATTGGTCAAGCGTCTGCACGGGGTACGCTGCAAGGTCAATCTGATGGCCTATAACCCGGCACCGGGGTTGCCGTACCAGCGACCGGAGCGGGCCACGGTGCTGGCCTTTCAGCAGATCTTGCTGGATGCGGGCATCGCCACCTTTGTGCGCAAGTCACGTGGGCAGGACATTCTGGCGGCCTGTGGTCAGTTGCGCCGTCAGGAGGGGGAGACCGCGCCGCTAACACAACTCGATGAGGCGGCCCCTTAAATCTGTTTGAACAGGAACAGTCCCAGCAGCATACCCAGCATCACGAACAGGTTGATCTCGACGGTAAAGCCGAGGGTCATGGTGAGCAGGTGCAGGTCCAGCGTGAAGGGCGGGTTAACACCAATGCTGTAGCTGGTTAAAAACACGTCGCGCAGTTTGCCTGCGTCGGAAAAGTGGCGCAGGGCCTCTGCCAGCGCCCCACCGAGTAACGCACCCGAAAAGACGAATGCCAGCAGGTGGAAAGAGGTTTTGCGAATGATGGCCATAAAATAGCGGTCTTCTCTACAGGGCGGCTCCAGAGGAAGGTAGGGCGGCCCACGCCAGCCTGTCAAGCGACACCATCAAAATGGTGGAATAGCTGGCCGACTGCGCCGGTTTAGGCTGTGATATCATGCCGATCTGATTATACCGGTCGGCAATTTTACTCCCCTCCAGACAGACGAGTGTACAGGGCATGAGCGAGATGACAACACAGGTACAAACCGATGGCTGTTGTGGTGCGGACGACTCCTGCGCCCCCGATAAGGATGTCAGCCGGGATGAGGTGCGCGACTATTACGCCAGTGCCGCTCAGGCTCAGCAAGACAACCTGTGCTGCCCCACCTCCTACGACCCGACCCATGTAGACCACATTCCCGAAGCGGTGCTGGAGGTCTCTTACGGCTGTGGCAGCCCCATGGGGTCGGCCCAGCCGGGAGCCGGAGACCGGGTGCTGGATTTAGGCTCTGGCGGTGGCATCGACTGTTTTATCGCGGCCAAGTTGGTCGGTGAGAAGGGGTCCGTCATCGGTGTCGACATGACCGATGAGATGCTGGCCCGCGCCACAGGTGCTGCCGATCAGGTGGCCGAGCGGTTGGGGTATGCCAACGTCGAATTTCGGAAGGGTTTTTTAGAGCAGTTGCCGGTGGATGACGGTCAGATTGATCTGGTGACCAGCAACTGCGTGTTGAACTTGTCCACCGACAAGGCCAAGACCTTTGCCGAGATTCATCGGGTATTGACCCATCGGGGCCGGTTTGTGATTTCGGACATTGTCTCCAACCAGCCGGTGCCTGAGCAGATGCAGCAGGACAAAGAGTTGTGGGGGGAGTGTATTTCTGGTGCCATGACCGAGCAGGATTTTGTGGACGCTGCGGCTGCCGCAGGGTTTTACGGCATGACCCTGGAGCGCGAATA
>JALWRU010000237.1 GCA_026994095.1 Nitrospira sp.
TGGGAATACTGGGCCGCCACCCGGAGGGCAAGTGGTGGAAAACCGCCGCGACTGTGGATTCCCACGCCGGGCAGCAGGGGGCGCTGCTGGCGCGGCTGGCCGAATGGGTCAAGCCGGAAGGAGTGCTGGTCTATGCGGTCTGCTCTGGTGAGCAGGAAGAGGGGCCGGAGATCGTGGAGCCATTTCTGCAAACACATGCGGATTTTGAGGTGGTTTCTGCCAGCGGTGTGCTGGGAGACGTGGCGGCTCCCTGGGTCACATCTTCCGGATTTTTCGAGACTTCTGGCAGTACTGACGGGCTGGACGGCTTTTTTGCCGCGCATCTGGTCCGGCGGGCGTGATAAACTGCCCCCTTTTGCTTAACCATTTAGAGTTGTCATGTTTACCAAATCCCATAAGTTGATTGCCCCATCCATATTGGCGGCGGATTTTGCTCGTTTGGCGGATGAGGTGGCTCGGGTTGAGGCAGCCGGTGCCGATGTGATCCACGTGGATGTCATGGACGGCCACTTTGTCCCCAATCTGACCATCGGCCCGGTGGTGGTGGAGTGGGTCCGCAAGGTCACCGACCTGCCGCTGGATGTGCATCTGATGATTACTGATGCAGACCTGTACATCCCGGAATTTGTACAGGCCGGGGCCGACTGCCTGACCGTGCATCAAGAGGCCTGTAACCACCTGCACCGCACCTTGCAGTTGATCCGCGAAGAGGGCGCCAAGGCGGGCCGCGAAGTGATGACCGGCGTCTCCCTCAACCCGGCCACCCCGGTGGAGACCCTGTCGACCATTCTGCCGGATGTGGACATGGTGCTGATCATGTCGGTGAACCCGGGTTTTGGCGGCCAGAAGTTTATCCCGTTCTGCCTGGACAAGGTTCGTCAGATCCGGCAGATGGCGGATGCCATTGGCCATACCGACATGTATCTGGAGGTGGATGGTGGCATCAAGGCCAACAACATCGCCGAGGTCTCCAAGGCCGGTGCCGACGTGTTTGTGGCGGGCTCGGCCATCTTTGGTGCCGACGACTACGGTGACGCCATTGGGGCCATGAAATCCGTTCTGTGATGATGTTTTGCGGATGGGCCTGCCTCAGCCGCTCTTGTTGTCATATCCACTGCCAAATTTGTTGTGTTGTTGATAGATTATGACCCTGTCTGAAGATGTGGACTCGCTGGTTGAAAGCCTTCACCCGTTGGAGGTGACGGTCATCAACCAGCTTTCTTCCCAGCGCGAAACCGCTGATACCGCCCTGCTGGAAGGGTCCGATCTGGATGCTGCCCGCCGGGACATGGCCTGTGGCTGGCTGACCGAAAAACAGGTGATTGAATGTGTGCGGGAGACCGTGCGCAGCGTAGTGAGGCTGGCTGAGACTGGCGAATCTTACGCCCTGAAAGGCACCCCGGAGGCGCGTATTGTCGCCCTGTTAAAGCGGGGTGATGAGGTCAGTTTGGGCGAGTTGGCGACCACCCTGGAGCTGGAGCAGGCCGAGGTCGGTACGGCGGTGGGGGCGCTGCGCAAAAGCGCCGTCATTACCACCGGCAGCGGCGGCCTGTTGGAACTGGTACCGGGCGCGGACCTGAGCGCTGTGGAAGGGGTCACCGGGCTGATCGCCACGGTGCATGAGGCCGGGTCCATCGATCAGGATGACCTGACCGACGACCAGCAGAAGCTGCTGTCGGGCTTGTACCGCAAGCGTGGCAAGTCCAAGGGGGTGTTCCGGGTCGATGAGCACCGCAGCCGCAGCTACCAGTTGACCCGCCTGGGCGACGCAGTAGCTGGCCGGGTGCGGGACCGGGTACCGACCGAAGAGATCGGCCAGCTTACCCCGGAGATGCTGGCAGACGGCTCGTGGAAAGAGAAGTCCTTTCGCCGGTACAACATCTCCCTGCGGCCCCCCCGTGTGGGCGTGGGGCGTAAACACCCGTACCGGGCCTATCTGGACCGGGTCAAGGCCAAGATGGTGGCCATGGGCTTCTCGCAGATGAAGTCGCCGCTGGTGCAGAACGAGTTCTGGAACAACGACGCCCTGTTCATGCCCCAGTTCCATCCGGCCCGTGATATTCACGACGCCTATTTTGTGGCTGAACCGCGCCACAGTGCGCCCATCCCCGAGCCGTTTTACTCCAACGTGGCGGCGGCCCACGCCGACGGTGGTAATACCGGCTCCATCGGCTGGAATTACAATTTTAGAGAGATGCAGGCGCGGCGGCTGGTGCTGCGCAGTCAAGGTACTGCCGACTCGGCCCACAAGCTGGCTGACGGGGCCGATGTACCGGGCAAGTATTTCTCCATCGCGCGCTGCTTTCGTTACGATCAGGTGGATGCCACCCACGCCCCGGACTTCTTTCAGGTCGAGGGCATTGTGTTGGGTGACGACATCAACTTCCGCACCCTGTTGGGGTTGTTGAAGATGTTTGCCAAGGAGCTGGCCCGCGCCACCGAGGTCAAATTTCTACCGGCTTACTTCCCCTTTACCGAGCCGAGTGTAGAGATGCACGTGAAACACCCCACGCTGGGGTGGATGGAGCTGGGTGGGGCGGGGCTGTTGCGCCCGGAGGTGACCCAGCCGCTGGGGGTGGATGTACCGGTCATCGCCTGGGGTCTGGGGCTGGACCGCATGGCCATGGTGGCGCTTGGCATCCACGACATTCGTGACCTGTTCAGCAGTGACCTGGGCATGATCCGCAGTATGCGGATTCCCCAATAGTCCGCCGGACCCACTTAATCTAGACTGACGAGGATCAACGACCATGCCGACCATCACGGTGCATCGGGCAGATTTGGAACGGCTGCTGGACGAGCCGTTCGAGGCCGACCGCTTTGAGGCGCAACTGGCGCTGGTAAAAGGCGAATTGGACGATGTCGACCCGGAAACCGGCGAGATGCGGGTGGAGCTTAACGACACCAACCGGCCCGACCTGTGGTGCGTCGAGGGCATCACCCGGCAGATCGGGATTCATCTGCAAAAAAAGACTTCCGACTACGCTTTTTTGCAGCAGCCGGAGACCCCCACCCGCGAGATCAAGGTGGATGCAGGGCTGGCGGAAGTGCGGCCCTACATCGCTGCCTGTATCGCCCGTGGGGTGACCGTGGATGATCGCCTGTTGACCCAGTTGATCCAGACCCAGGAGAAGGTCTGTGATGTATTCGGGCGCAAGCGCAAAGGGGTAGCCATCGGCATCTATTCCGCCGAGAAACTGGCCTTTCCGTTGCATTACGAGGCGGTCAGCCCCGGTGAAAGCCAGTTTGTGCCGCTGGGGCTGGACGAGCCGTTAAGTCTGGAGCAGATCGTACAGGTGCACCCCAAGGGGCGTGAGTACGGCCCGATTGTAGAGAACCATGGCCGCTGGCCACTGCTGCGCGATGATGCCGGGGTGGTACTGTCGTTCCCGCCGGTGATTAACAGCAGTACGGTGGGTGAGGTGCAGGTCGGCGACAAGGAGCTGTTCCTGGAGGTGACCGGTACCAACCTGCGACAGGTGGTGCTGGCCATCAACCTGCTGGCCACCAACATGGCCGACTGGGGTGCGACGATTGAGCCGGTACGGGTCTGTTTTGCTGAAGAGACCGAGTTTGGCCGTGAAGTCACCACCCCGCGCCCCCTGCACCGGCAGGTGACCGTGCCGCTGGATGACTTTAACAAGGCGTTGGGCGAGGATACTGCCGTCGATGACGTGGTCGCGGCCCTGTCGGCCTATGGTTATCAGGCCGAGGCCACAAGTGATGGGGTGGTGGCGTCGGTGCCGTCCTACCGGGACGATATTCTGCACCCGGTGGATGTGATCGAAGACTACGCCATCTCACGGGGTTATGACTCCTTTGAGGCGGCCATGCCGTCTGACTTTACGGTGGGTTCGCTGGACCCGCTGGAGCGCCTGTCCGACACGGTGCGTGAGCAGCTGGCCGGGATGGGTTTTCAAGAGGTTTTAAGCAACATTCTGGTGGGCCGTGAAGAGCTGACCGACCTGATGGAACTGCACGGGGCCAGTCTGGTCTCGGTCTCCAACGTGATGACTGCCTCCTACGGGGTACTGCGTAACGCCATTCTGCCGTCGTTGTTACGGGTGGAGCGGGAGAGCGCCAACGCCGGTTATCCGCATCCGCTATTTGAGGTGGGCGAGGTGGCCATTCCCACCGCCGACGACCCCATGGGCAGCGAAACCCGCATGCACCTGTCGGCTATGATGGCCCACGCCGAGGCCAACTTCTCCGAGATGGCTGCGCGGCTGGAGATGCTCTGTTATTACCTGGGGTGGGAGCATCAGATCGAACCCACCGACCACGCCAGTTATATCCCCGGACGGGCCGCCCGCATCACCATTGCCGGTTGGGAGGTGGGCCTCATCGGTGAAATCTCCCCGGAGGTGCTGGAAAACTGGGGCATCACCGTGCCGTGTGTAGCGCTGGAGATCAACCTGAGCGCCATTCCGGAGTAAGGGGGGAGCAAGTGATTGATCCGGTGCCACGACAGCTACCTTGAAAGGCCGCTTCAGGTGGGATAGTTATCTGCTGCTTGGGCTTCCTGTCGTCACGCTAGTCATTGCTCTATTTGCCGTTATATTTTTCCGGCAGATTGGTGACTTTTTCCGTTACTGCAAACATCTCTTTTAATCTGTGGGCTGTCTTCGGTATCGACGCGGATATTGCTACCTTCAAGCACGACTTTGAACTTGTCCACAGTATTTGCATCCCTCAGATTAAAACACCGGGATATTCCCCCTAAAACTCCCGCAACAGCTCATTAATGCTGGTCTTGGCGCGGGTGCCCGCGTCCACCTGCTTGACGATTACCGCGCAGTACAGCCCCGGTGCGCCGTCTTTACCCGGCAGGGTGCCCGGTACCACCACCGAATAGGCCGGGACGCGGCCCATGACGATCTCGCCGGTGGCGCGGTTGACGATCTTGGTGGAGGCACCAATGTAGACCCCCATGGAGATCACTGCACCGGTCTCGACGATCACCCCTTCGGCGATCTCTGAACGGGCGCCGATAAAACAGTCGTCTTCGATGATCACCGGGTTGGCCTGTAGAGGCTCCAGCACCCCGCCGATGCCGGTACCGCCAGACAGGTGCACACGCTTGCCGATCTGCGCGCAGGAGCCGACTGTGGCCCAGGTATCCACCAATGTGCCTTCGTCCACGTAGGCACCAATGTTGGTGTAACTGGGCATCAGCACGCAGGAGGGCGCGATAAAGGCCCCTTTGCGCACGGTGGCCGGGGGCACGACCCGCACACCGTCGCGTTTAAAATCGTCGTCGGTATAAGCCGCGTACTTGAGCGGCACTTTGTCGAAGTAGTGGGCGTCGCCTTCGGACAGCAGCACGTTGTTGTGAATCTTGAAGTACAGCAGCACCGCCTTTTTGAGCCACTCGTTGACCTGCCAGCCACCGGCCACCGGGGCGCTGACCCGTTCCTCGCCCCGGTCCAGCAGACCGATGGCGTACAGCACCGCCTGCTCCACGTCGGAGGGCACCTTGCCGGGGCTGTAGTCGCTGCGCTGGTCCCAGGCTTGATTGATGCGTTGTTCGATGTCTTGCACAGGTCGGTTCCTATCCGTTAACTAGCAGAAAAAAAGGGGGGCCACACAAACGGCCCGGATTATAACAGGGGTGCCATGCGGCGGGCGGCCTCGGCGCACCGTTCAGGGGTGTCTACCAACGCCATACGCACATAGGGGTCGCCGGGGTTTTGCCCGTCTACGGTCCGGGCCAGATAGGCACCGGGCAGCACCACTACATTAGAGCGCTCGTAGAGCCGTTGAGCAAATGTTTCTCCGCCTCCCGGCACCGGTAGCCACAAATAAAAACCCGCATCCGGCAATGGTACGCTGGTGACCGGTGACAGCACCCTGTTCACCGCCTCAAAGCTGGCCCGGTAGGCGTTCCGGTTGGCAACGACGTGGGTTTCATCCGCCCACACCGCAGCGGCGGCGTGCTGAATGGGGGGCGGAATGGCACAGCCGG
>JALWRU010000238.1 GCA_026994095.1 Nitrospira sp.
TCTCCCGCTCCATCGATCAGGTGCAAAAGAGCCTCATTGCCGGAGGGGTGCTGGCGATTGTGGTGCTACTGCTGTTTCTGCGCAGCCTTACCAGCACCATCGTGGTGGCCCTGTCGATCCCGGTGAGCGTGGTGGGCACCTTCGGGGTGCTGTACCTGCTGGGGCGCGACCTGAACGTGGTATCGCTGGCGGGCATGTGTTTTGCCATCGGCATGGTGGTGGATGCGGCCATTGTGGTGCTGGAGAATATCTTTCGCCACCGGGAGGCCGGGGCCAGCCGCACCCGTGCGGCGGTAGACGGCGTGGACGAGGTGTGGGGCGCGGTACTGGCCAGCACCCTCACCACCGTGGCGGTGTTTCTGCCGATCCTGTTTTTACAGGTGGAGGCGGGCCAGATGTTCCGGGATATCGCCATCGCCATCGCCTCGGGTGTGGTGCTGTCGCTGATCGTGTCGATCACGGTCATCCCCACATTCGCCGCCCGCATTCTGGGACAGGGCCGCAAAACCACCTCGCTGGAAACCGACGACAACCGGGGGGTGGCAGGCTGGATCGCCCTGCGGGTGGACCGGCTGTGCGCCCGTCTGTGGACCCGAATCGCGGTATTGGTCGTGGTGTCACTGGGGGTAGTCGGGGTCGTCCTGCTGACCCCGGAGGCCGAGTACCTGCCGGAGGGCAACAAAAACCTGATTCTGGGCATCCTGCTGCCACCACCGGGTTACAACCTGGGCGAAATTACCGACATCGGACGGGGTATCGAGGCCGATCTGTCCCCTCTGTGGCAGACCGATCAGGCGGATGTGGACGGACGCCCTGCCATCGAGAATTTCTTCTATGTGGCCTCCGGTGCGCAGGTCTTTATGGGGGCCAAGACCCGCGACCCGGAGCGGATTCGCGAGTTGGTGCCCATCATGCAGGAGTCCCTGGGCAAGGTGCCCGGCATGATCGCGCTGGTATTTCAGTCGTCCATCTTCGCCCGTGGACTGGGATCGGGCCGCAGTGTCGACCTGGAATTTACCGGTCCGGAGCTGGAGGTACTGACGGCCATGGGCGGACGCTCCTTCGGGGCCATGCACGGGCTGTTGCAGGGGGCGCAGATTCGGCCCAAACCAAGCCTCGATCTGGGCCAGCCGGAGATGCGCATCGAGCCGGATCGCTTGCGGGCCACACAGGTGGGGCTGTCACTGGCCGATCTGGGGGTCACCCTGTCGGCACTGGTAGACGGCGCGGTAGTTGACAGCATTCCCTTTCAAGGAGACGAACTGGACCTGACCTTGTACGCAGGTGACCGGGACGCCACCACCCTGCCGTGGGAGGTGGCCCGGCCCACTACCGGGCTGGCCCAGTTACCCTTGCGCACCGCCGGGGGAGCCACCATACCCTTGAGTGCCGTGGCACAGGTACGGGAGACCAGTGGCCCCACCCAGGTCAACCATGTGGAACGGCAACGCTCCATGGTGATCTCGGCAGTCCCTCCAGCCAGCATGTCGCTGGAGCAGACCATGCGAACCATTGAAGATAAAGTCATCGCCCCCATGCACGCTGACGGCATGTTGCGCGCCCCCTACCGCGCCCGCTTGACCGGTACCGCCGACGAACTGTCGGTCACCATGCAGGCACTCAAGTGGAACGTGCTGCTGGCGGTGGTGATCGTATTTTTGCTGATGGCGGCCCTGTTCGAGTCGTTTTTATACGCGCTGGTGGTGATGGTGTCGGTACCGACCGCTGCTGCCGGTGGCATTCTGGGGCTACTGGCGGTCAATACATGGGTGGCCCCGCAACGGCTGGATATTCTCACCATGCTGGGCTTTGTCATTCTGGTGGGAATCGTGGTGAACAACGCCATTCTGCTGGTGCATCAGGCGCTGGTGCGCATGCGCGCCGGTACCGACCCCCGCGCTGCCATCCGGCATGCGGTGCAGGTGCGGGTACGCCCCATCTTTATGAGCACCCTCACCACCGCCTGCGGCATGGTGCCACTGGTCACCTGGACCGGCCCCGGCTCGGAACTGTATCGGGGCATCGGCGGGGTCGTGCTGGGGGGGCTATTACTCTCCACCGTGCTGACGCTGGTGCTGGTGCCGGTGCTGTTCTCACTACTGGTAGGGTTACGTCAACGGCTTTCTCGCCGCATGGACGCCGCCCTGTAAGCCCGACCTTGCTGACGGGCAGGACCACCACCCTAGCAAGGTGGTATAGTACCGGGCTACGGTCGGGCCTTGTCTCGACCGGCAATTGACCGCCATACACACCTTTTTGTTTTTTTCTGTGAGGCTGCCCGTGAACATTCAACCCAACCGAACGACTTCCATGATCCTGGCCCTGGGCCTGTGTGCCAGCTTGACTGCGGGTTGTGCCACCGCTGGCGAGAACACCAAAAAGGGGGCCGGTTTTGGTGCCCTGTTTGGAGCTGCCGCCGGTGCCCTCACCGGTTACCTCAAGGACCCGTCTGGCGGTGCCCTGCGTGGCGCACTGATCGGCGCGGCAGCCGGTGGTGCCATCGGTGCCGGTACCGGTGCCTATATGGACAAACAGCAGGCCGAGTTTGAGCAGCAGTTGGCTCGTGAGCGCGCCGCCAACGATATCGAGATCCAGCGCATGGAGAACGAGGTCCTCAAACTGACCATGAACAGCGAGGTCTCCTTTGACGTGAACTCGTCGTCGGTGAAACCGTCCTTCAAGGGTGCGCTGAACAAGGTCAGCAACATCCTCGACCAGTACAACGAGACCGAGATCGTGGTGGTCGGCCATACCGACAGCTCCGGTTCCGAAGAGTATAACCAGACCCTGTCAGAGAACCGTGCCCGCTCGGTCGCCGAGTACCTGCAACAGCGCGGGGTAGACGGCAGCCGCATCGCTACCGAAGGCAAAGGCGAAAGGTTCCCCCGTGCCGACAACACCACCGCTTCGGGGCGCGCCGAAAACCGCCGGGTAGAGATCTACGTGATCCCCAACGCCCAGACCGGCGCCGCCGTAGGCTAACCGATGGAATGATCGCCGTACGGGCGGGGTGCATCACTCCCCGCCCGTACGGCCTTCCGGTCGGTTGACCGGCCAAAGCAGGGACCGATATTATTGGCGGTTGACTGCCTGACACCGGGCGGCAGCCAGCGCCCTTATTTCCCTACCAGCGAGGTACTCAGCCCTTCCCATGCGACGCACGATGTTAAAATCCAAGGTTCACCGCCTCACGGTGACCGAGGCCTGTCTGCACTACGAGGGTAGTTTTACCCTGGACGAAGCCCTCATGGAGGCCGCCGATCTGCTTCCCTACGAGCGCATTGATGTGTACAACATCAACAACGGCGCGCGCTTTTCCACCTATGTAATTCCCGGCCCACGCCACGGCGGTGATGCCTGCATCAATGGTGCGGCGGCTCGTCTGGGCGACAAGGGTGATCTGGTGATCGTCGCCAGCTACGTGGAGATGACGTCCGACGAGCTGACTGACTTCGCTCCCGTTAACGTCTATGTAGACGAGCAGAACCGGGTACGGGAGGTGGCGACCCCAGCCGTGATTCCGCCGTTTACCCCCTACCCCACACCTTGATCTGCCCGCCGCTTTCTGTCGGGCCTGACACCGGGCGGCTGCCATGAGTCCCGTTGGCATCACCCTGCTCTGCTTTGTGCTGTATGCCGGGTTTTATCGCTGGTACGGGCGCGGCCTGGGAAGTCGCGTGTTCGGGCTCGACCCGGACCGGAAGACCCCTGCCCATACCTGCCGTGACGATGTGGACTTCATCCCCACCAACCGGTTTGTACTGTTTGGCCACCACTACTGCTCGATCGCGGGGCTTGCCCCCATGCTGGGCCCTGCCATCGCCGTCATCTGGGGCTGGGCACCGGCCATGTTCTGGGTGGTGCTGGGCACGGTATTGATCGGGGCGGTACATGATTTCTCGGCGTTGATGCTGTCGGTACGACACAAGGGCCAGAGCGTTGGCACGGTGGCCGCCACAGTGATTACTCCCCGTGCACGGGCGCTGTTTCTGCTGTTGATCTTCTTTCTCGTGGCCATGGCCATGGGGGTGTTTGTGCTGGTCGTTGCCGGGCTGTTCTCAGACGTGGGCGGCAACGCCATTGCCCACCCGGAGGCAGTGGTGCCCACCTTCTCACTCATCGGCATTGCGATGGTCATGGGCTGGCTGGCGTACCGGGGCACGGTTCAGTTGGGCCGCCTTACCGTGATGGCCTTTGTGGTGATGCTGCTGCTCACCTGGTGGGGGCTTGGACATCCGGTATCCGGCGTGCCACGCACCACCTGGATGGCGATTTTGCTGGGTTATGCCGGGCTGGCTTCGGTACTGCCAGTGTGGCTGTTATTGCAGCCCCGCGACTACCTCAACTCGCTGCTGCTCTATCTGGGACTGGGCGCGGTATTTGTTGGGCTGTTTATACTCAACCCGCAGTTTGCAGCCCCGGCAGTCAACCTGACTCCTGAGGGCGCACCACCACTGTTTCCATTCCTGTTTATCGTCATTGCCTGCGGTGCGGTATCCGGCTTTCACGGACTGGTGTCATCCGGCACCACCTCCAAGCAGCTCGACCGGGAGAGCGATGCCTGCGCCATCGGCTACGGCGGCATGGTCGGCGAGTCAATTTTGGGGCTGGCAGCCATTCTGGCCACTACTGCCGGGTTTTCCTCGGTGGCCGACTGGAACCTGTTTTACGCCTCCTGGGGAGAAGCCTCGGGGCTGGCTGCCAAACTCAGCGCCTTTATCAGCGGTACCGGACTGTTTGTATCGCAATTGGGGGTGCCGCGCCCCTTTGCCGAGGCCTTTATGAGTGTCATCGTGGTCGGTTTTGCCATGACCAGCATCGATTCGGGCACCCGTTTGCTACGCTACACCTTCCACGAAGCCGGTGAGGCCATGAATCTGGCGCTGTTCAAGAACCGCTGGGTGGCCACCGCCTGCGCAGTGGCGGCCATCGGCTTTTTTGCCTACTTCAAGGTAGACGGCAAACCGGCAGGGCTGTTTTTGTGGGCCCTGTTCGGCACCACCAATCAGATTCTGGCAGCCATGACGTTGCTGGCTGCCAGCGTCTATCTGCTCCGCAAAAAAAAGCCCTATCTGTATACCATGCTGCCAATGATACTGGTGCTGGGGGTGACCCTGTGGGCCATGGTCAACAACCTGATCAATTATATTCAGGGTGAAAAATGGGGCCTGACGCTGGTCGGTGCCACGGTGATGGGGCTGGCCCTGTGGATGTGTTTCGAGGCATGGACCGTGCTGCGCAGCCTGCGACGCGCTACACTGGCGGAAGCCGCCAAAGAGGCCCCCTGATCCGGGTGCCACCCCCAAAGTCTGCGTGAGTGGGCTTGAGTGGAACGGGCCGCTGGCTGCATACTTTTGAATGGCACGTATCGCGTGTTGTACTGCTAATTTGGAGCCCACCCCTGTGGTCATCATTCCCTATCGCTTTCGAGACAAGGACGAACTGCGCAAGTGGTTGTGGAAGTATTTAAGCGACTACCACCTGACCATGGTGCCACGCCCCTGTTTTGCCCGCGTACCCGGTTTCAAGGCCACCGAAGTGGCGGTTCGGCGACTGCTGGCACTGGACATCTGGCAGACATCCGGGACGGTGCTGACCTGCGCCAACGACGTCACCTTTGAGGTTCGCCGGGAGGCCCTGAAGGCCGGTAAAGTGTTGATCGTCCCCATCCCGCGCAGCGGCGACGCATGGCGGCTGGAGGGGGTCGACCCGACCGAGGCCCGGCCAGCCGCGATGATAAAAGAGATCGAACGGTTTGCCACCCGTCTGCCGCTGGCTGATATTGGCCCGGTTCCGTTAATGGTAATTGGTGCCCTGTCGGTCGACCGTTTTGGCGGCTGGCTGGGGCAGGGTGAAATTTTTGGTGAACTGGCGGCCACCCTTACCTCTACCGAGGGGCTGCTCAAGGACAGCCACCGCATTGCGCTGGTGGACGACATGCAGATATTCGAAGATTTTGG